>CAYRAE010000004.1:5198-32157 GCA_964422175.1 uncultured Luteitalea sp.
CGTCGAGTACGCCGGGGGTGCCACCGACGAGCAGCAACTCGCGTGCACCGATGGCGGCCGCCACGTGCGCGGCGAGCGTGTCGGCGTTCACGTTCAGCACGCCATCGCCCGCGGACACGCCGAGGCTGGCAATCACGGGCACGTAACCTCCCGCGACGAGGTGCGACACGACACGCACGTCGGCCGTCGCGTCGGGTTCGCCGACGAGTTCGAGATCCACCTGTTCACCGGCAGCCGTCACGTGCGCCGCCGCGCGCGTCGATCGCGCAAGCGCCGCATCGACGCCCGTCAGTCCGACGGCCTTCAGTCCAAGCCCGACCAGGTGCGCCACGAGCCGCGTGTTGATCGTGCCCGCGAGCACCGCGACCACGGCGTCGAGCGTGGGCGCGTCGGTGATGCGCAATCCATCCACCGAACGCTTCGCCACGCCGCGGCGCGCGAGTTCCGCGTCGATCTCGCGCCCGCCGCCGTGCACGACCACGAGCGGGCCCTGCGCGGCGATGGCCACGAGCGCGTCGCCGACGGCAGCCAGCCGCTCCGGCGTCTCGACGAGTTCGCCGCCGAACTTCACGAGCACCGGCGCGGTGCTCACAGCAGCCCTTCCTCGATCGGCAGGCCGTACATCAGGTTGAACTGCTGGACGGCCTGACCGGCCGCGCCCTTCAGCAGGTTGTCGAGCACGGCCACGACGATCAGGCGGCCCGTCGCCTCGTCCACCTTCCAGCCGATGTCGCAGAAGTTCGTGTGCGCGACGTGCTTGATCTCGGGCAGCCGATCGCCGGTGAGCCGCACGAAGAACGCGTCGGCGTACGCGGCGGTCATCGCCTCCTGCACCTGTGCCGCCGTGACGCCCGGCTTCACCCGCGCATACGTCGTCGACAGGATGCCGCGGTCGAGTGGCACCAGGTGCGGCGTGAACGTGACGGGCAGGCCGAGCGCCTGCTCCATCTCCGGCGTGTGCCGGTGGCCGAACAGCGCGTACGCCGCCACGCTGCCGTGGTTCTCCGAAAAATGCGTGCGCTCGCTCGCACCCTTGCCGGCGCCTGAGACGCCCGACTTGGCGTCGACGATGACGTCGCCCTGCAGCAGGTTCGCCTGCGTGAGCGGCAGGAGTGACAACAGGGCGGCGGTCGGGTAGCAGCCCGGGCACGACACGAGTCGCGCGGATGGCAGGAGCGCGGCGTCGAACTCCGGCAGGCTGTACACGGTGCCGTCGGGCATCGGGTCGGGCGTGGACGGATAGAACCGCGCGCGCAGGCCCGGATCCTTCAGACGGAAGGCGCCCGACATGTCGATCACGCGATGCCCGCGCGCCAGCAGCTCGGTCGCGCTCGTGGCCGCGAAGGCCTCCGGAGTCCCGAGGAACACGACGTCGCAGCCGGCAAGCGCGTCGGGGCTGTAGGCCGTGATCTGCCCGTCCCAGATCCGCGCCAGGCCCGGCAGCGTGCGGGGCTGATCGGATTGACTCGAACCCAGCGCGACCTTGAGGTCGGCGGCCGGGTGTCTGGCGAGGAGTCGGACGAGTTCCTGGCCGCCGTATCCCGTGGCGCCCACCACTCCGACTCCGATGCGTTGCGTACCCTCAGTCATGTGAATACTTATGCAGAAAGACGCCAAGTATGGCGCTGTGGTCAGACAACTGCAAGAGAAATCTTTTGGGTGATTCCAGCGCCGCGCGTGCAGGACTGGCGCTGTCTTCCTGTCGTGCTAGACTGCATAACGCTGCATAATGATGAAAGGTACGAGACACGGCGTCATCCGTGACGTCATCCAGCGTGAGAGCATCACCAGCCAGGAGATGCTGCGACAGCGATTGCGCGCCGAGGGAGTCGACGTCACGCAGGCGACGCTGTCGCGCGACCTGCGCGAGATGGGCGTGGTCAAGCGGGCCAGCGACGGTGCGTACCAGCGACTCGTGACGGGCAGCCTGTCGGCCGGCGATGCGATCGGCGCGCTCCAGCGCACCACCGCCGAGTTCCTGCTGCGCGCGGATCGGTCCGAGCAGCTCGTGGTGTTGCGGACCGACTCGGGGCAGGCGGCATTGCTGGCCATCGCGATCGATCGCGCGGCGCTGATGGAAGTGCTGGGCACCGTGGCCGGCGACGACACCATCCTGGTGATCTGCCGCGACGCGGAGGCGGCCGAGGCGTTCCTGCAGCGACTCGAGACGTGGCGCTCCGGCGCCGTGCTTCGCGTGGCCGCGTTCCGGTAAGGACTGAACGACACATGACACAGCAACGGGTGGTGCTCGCCCACGCGGGCGATGCCGCCACGCTCTGCGCGATTCCCTGGCTCGCGCGAGAAGCGGACGTGGTCACCGTGACGGTGGACGTCGGGCAGGGCGAGAGCCTGCTCGCCGTGCGCGAACGCGCGCTCGAGGCGGGCGCGGTCCGCGCGCACGTCCTCGACGCGCGGGAAGCCTTCGCGCAGGAGGCCGTGCTCCCGGCGCTGCGCGCGGGCGCGATCGGTTTCGACGGCGATCCGCACGCCGCCGTCCTCGCGCTCCCCATCGTGGCGTCGCAGGTGGGCACCGTGGCCGCGATGGAACAGGCCGACTCGCTGGCGCACGGCGGCAGCGGCCAGGCGGCGGCGCGCATGTCCCGGTTGCTGGGAGCCGCGTCGCGCATCCCGGTGTTGCCGAGCGTGGAGACGATGCCGGCCGACGCGCGACAGGCGGCGATCAGGGCGCTGCAACTCGACACGGAGACGGCGGCGGTGGCGCGTGCCACGCTCTGGGGCCGCTCGATCGCCGTCGACGGGTCGCTCGACGCCCCGCTGGACGAGGCGTGGTTCTCGCAGACGCGTGCGGCGCTGCGTGCCTCCGAGGCTCCGGCCACCGTGGAGATCGGATTCGACGCCGGTACGCCGCGTCGCGTGAACGGCGTGGCGATGCCGCTCGTCGAGTTGCTGAGCAGTCTCGATACGATCGCGGCGGCCCACGGCGTGGGCCGCGTGGACGTGCTCGTGCCCGAAGGCGATGGCGTGCGGCGGGAAGTGGCCGAAGCGCCCGCCGCAACGGTGTTGCAGATCGCCTTCCGCGAACTCGAAGCCCTCACGATGCCCTGGTCGCTCCGCACGCTCCGTCGTCGTCTCGCCGAAACGTACGTCGATCTGCTGCGCACGGGCGACTGGCACGGCGCGACGCGCGACGCCATCGACGCCCTCGCCGACAGGGCCCTGCGCCACGCGACAGCCACGATCCGCTTACGCTTCTACAAAGGCCATGTACAGGTGGTTGGACGAGAATGACGAATGCTGAATGACGAATGACGGATGTCAGCAATGCTGCGATGCTGCGATGCCGAGAATGTCCTTTGCGCCTGGCCCTTTGGCCTTGAACCTTTGAGCCGTAAGCCGTAAGCCGTAAGCCGTGACTGAATCCATGTCGAATCTGTGGTCGGGTCGTTTTGCCAGTGCTCCGGATCAGGACGTGTTCGCGTTCGGGGCGTCGTTTGCCTTCGACCGTCGTCTCTTCGAAGACGATGTGGAGGGGAGCCGGGCGTGGTCCGAGGCGTTGCTGCGCGCCGGTGTCCTGTCTGCCGACGAGCAGCGCGCGCTCGACGAGGCGCTGACGGCACTGCGCGAGGCCGCGGCCGCCGATCCCGCGTTCGTGTCGGGAGACGACGAGGACGTCCACGCGTTCGTCGAACGCCAGCTCGTGGCGCGCGTCGGCGCAACGGGTAAGCGCCTGCATACAGGACGTTCGCGCAACGAACAGGTCTCCCTCGACCTGCGCCTCTATCTCCGTCGCCGCATACGCGACCTGCAACGGCGCCTGCTGTCGCTCGTCGACGCCTTCTGCGCGCGTGCGGTGGAGGCCGGAGACGTGCCGCTGCCGGCGTACACGCACCTGCGCCGTGCGCAGCCCGTGCTCGAAGCGCACTACTGGCTCGCGCACGCGTCGGCGTTCCGGCGTGCGTGCGAGCGTTTCGACGCCGTCTACGCGGAAGCCGACGCGTTGCCGCTCGGCTCGGGCGCCATCGCCGGGAACTCCTTCCCGATCGACGTCGAGTTCCTGCGCACGCGTCTCGGCTTCTCGCGCGTCGTGGCCAACAGCATGGACACGGTCGCCGATCGCGACTTCGTGTCGAGCTTCCTGCACGCGTGCGCGCTCGTGATGATTCACGTCAGCCGTCTGGCCGAGGACGTCATCGTGTACGGCTCCGAGGAGTTCGGGTTCTTCGAGCTCGACGACTCGGTGACGACGGGCAGCAGCCTGATGCCGCAGAAGAAGAATCCCGATCCGATGGAGCTCGTGCGCGGCAAGACGGGACGCGTGATCGGGCGGCACACGGGGTGGCTCGTGTCGATGAAGGGCCTGCCGAGCGGGTACAACAAGGATCTGCAGGAAGACAAGGAAGCGGTGTTCGACACCGAAGACACGGTGGCCGGCAGCCTCATGTCGTGCGAGGCCGTGGTGCGGACGCTGCGCGTGCGTCGCGACGTCACGCAGCGCGCGGCCGGCGGCTTCATGCTGGCCACCGACGTGGCGGACTACCTCGTGCGCAAGGGCCTGCCGTTCCGCGACGCGCACGAACTGGTCGGCGGTATGGTGCGTACACTGATCGAGCAGCGGCGCGACATCGAATCGCTCACGCAGGACGAATGGCGCACCTTCTCGCCACTGTTCGCCGACGATGTGGTGGAGGCCGTGACGCCGTTGGCCTCGATCCGCGCGCGCCGGACACCGCAGAGCACCGCGCCCGCGGCCGTGGCGGCACGCCTGGCCGAGATGCAGGAGTGGATTGCGCGGCAGCGATGATGTGTTAGTATCCAGTGACCTCCTTTCCGTTGGGTCTGTCGCGGAGATCCCGACCCCCCTGGGACGTACTTCCGGGAGCTGTTGATGCAAGAACGCCGGCTTCGGCTGGGTGATGTGCTGGACGACTACTGTCCACGCGAGAAACGCCTTACCAATCATGTGATCGTCGCGCTCGTCGGCGACGAGGTGCGCACGACCCGGTGCGCGACGTGTGATTTCGAGCACGTGTACAAGGCAGGCAAGGTGCCTGTTCGCCGCAAGAAGGCCAGTCCGCAGGCGACCTTGTACAAGACGGTGCTCGACAACATCACCGGTCGCGACGCCGAGACGGGTGAACCCGTCGCGCCCGTGAGCGCGACCGTCGACGCGCCTGCGAGTCCGCCACGCGTGGTGCCATCGGCGGTCGCGGCCGGAGGCCCGACCCCGTCAGAGCCGCCCGGGCCTGGCGCACCGACGCGGCCAGCGGCGGCCGTGCCTGCAGAGGCGACTCTGCCGGTGACGGCCGATGATGACCAGCACGGGGAGCCGGTGCGCCCCGAGGAGCCGGTCCACCGCCACACGCTGATTCGCGCCACGCTGCCGAAGATCGACGGGCAGGTCCCTGAGCGCAAGCCCGCCGACTTCACGCTGTGGAACGTGTCGCGGCAGCCGCAGGGCCGGCGCGGACGTCCGCGTCCGGCGCAGCCGTCGGGGCCGCTGACGTGGAACGGATATTCGCCGTACGCCAACGGCCATCCGTCGGGGAAGAATCCCCAGCAGGGACAACAGGGCGGACAGCCCGGACGTTCGCGCTCCAATCAACGGCGTGGCCGCTGAGGCCGCCAGAGGAACAGCCCGCATGTCGGACTTCTCGGGACGCACCGGCCTCATCGTCGGTGTCGCCAACAAGCGCTCGCTCGCCTGGGCGATCGCCCAGCAGGCCGACGCCGCCGGCGCGCGGCTCGTGCTCACCTACCAGAACGATCGACTGAAGGAGAACGTCGACGAACTGGCCGCGCTGCTGACCACACCGCCGATCCTCCTGCCGTGCGACGTGAGCCGCGACGAGGACATCGTGAGTCTCGTCGAGGCGCTCGATACGCAGATCGACGGACTCGACTTCGTCGTCCATGGTGCGGCGTTCGCGCCGCGTGAAGCGCTGTCGGCGCCGTTCGTGGAAACGTCGCGCGAGGCGTTCCGCATGGCGCTCGACATCAGTGCCTACTCGCTCGTCGCCCTCGCACGCGCGACGGCCCCGCTCATGGTCCGCAAGGGCGGTGGCAGCATCGTCACGCTGTCGTACCTGGGGGCCGACCGCGTGTTCCCGAACTACAACGTGATGGGCGTGGCCAAGGCGGCGCTGGAATCGTCGGTGCGCTATCTCGCGGCAGACCTCGGCCCGCAGAACATCCGGGTCAACACGATCTCCGCTGGCCCCGTGAAGACGCTCGCCGCATCGGGCATCTCGGGGTTCTCGGGCATCCTGCAGGTGTACCGCGATCGCGCCGCGCTCAAGCGCAACATCGACGGCGGCGACGTCGCCGGTGCCGCGATGTTCCTGCTCTCGGACTGGGGCAAGGGCGTCAGCGGGGAAGTGATCTACGTCGACGGCGGCTACAGACCGATGGGCATGTGACAGTGCTGCTCGGCACAGGGCTTACGGCTTACGGCTTACGGCTTACGGCTTACGGAAATGCCGAATGCCGAATGCCGAATGACGGGCCAGCTTGCCCGACCCGCTCTGCCTAGGTGGCCATGCGCCACTGTTCCGTGCGCAGGTGCTCGGCGGGAACGCCGAGCTGCGACAACTGGTGCGACAGGTCGTCGACCATCGACGGCGGCCCGCACAGGAACGACAACGGCGCCGCCGGCGCCGTGAATCGACGCAGGAGCGCGGTGTCGATGCGACCCACGCGGCCGCGCCAGTCTGGCGGCGCGTGTCGCGTCACCGTGACGATCGCGTCGCCGCCGTGCGTGTCGTGCCACTGCGCAATCTCGTCGGCGTAGGCCACGTCGGTCAACTCCTTCACCGAATAAATCAGATGCCGTGGCGCGCGATGACCCCGCGCGCGGGCTTCGCGCGCCAGCGATCGCAGCGGTGCGAGGCCCGTGCCGCCGGCGATGAGCAGCATCGGCGTGTCTGGCAGCACCTCTGGCAGCAGGAACTCCCCGAACGGCCCTTCGAAGTCGATGCGCGAGCCGACGGCCACACCATCGAGATGTCTCCCGAATCCGCCGCCTGGCTGCGTGCGCACGAGGAACTCGATCGTGCCGTCGATCGACGTGTCGGAAGGTGCCGACGCGATCGAGTACGGACGCCTGTCGCGCTGGCCGTGCAGGCCGATCGCCGCGGCCTGTCCTGCTTCGTAGGCGAAGGGGACGCCATCGAGGTCGAGCACGACCCGCCGCGCGCCGGGCGCCGCGTCGTCGAACGCGCGTACGGTGAGCGTGAGCGCGTCAGGCACCTGGCCTCTGCTTGTAGTAGTCGGTCTGATGGGCTTCGATGAGCGCCTTCATGCGGAGCGCATCCTTCTTCCGATGGCCGGCGCAGCGGATCGGATTGACGCCGCCGGTGGTCTCGATGAACACGTCGGAGAAGAACATGTTGGTGTCGATCCGCACCGACGCGACGTGCGCCATGTGGATTGAGTGTTCGAGCCGGCCCACCCACTGCGGCGTGTAGTGCACCACGCTCGTCGGCGTGATGTGCACCTGCACGGGGAGCAGCCGGTTGCCCGCGCTGAGCCGGCTGGCGCGGAACACGTCGCCCGTGGCGAACGGCCGTCCCTTGCGCCAGATGACGAAGACTCCGAGCGCGGCCACGCCCACCAGGCACACGACCAGCATTGCCGCGAGTCCCGACGCCGTCAGCACCCCGGCAGCATACCGCAGCGCCGCGCGCGCGCGCGGTGTGTGACAGTCCGGGCTAAGCTGTGGGAGCGACGCGATGGGCACGCTCTCTTCGGAGCTCGGACCGCTGCGGGCCGCGCAGGCGCGGGGGCCGTTGATCTACGCCGACGCCAACATCCCGGCCCCGCTGGTGACGTTCATGCGTGACAGGCTCGGATGGGACGTGCTGCACGTCGTTGACGAGCCCGCCTGGCGCCGCGCCACCGATGTCGCGCACTACCACCGTGCCCGCGATCTCCACCGCACGCTCGTCACGCTCGATCACGACTTCCTCGACGACCGCCGCTTCCCACCCGCCGACAGCCCCGGCGTCATCGTCATCGACACGCCCGACGAGCGTCGCCAGCGGAAGATCGTCGCCGCTCTCGACCCGCAACTCCGCCCCGCCTCCCGCCTCGCCCCCCTCGCCGGCAGGAAGCTGCTCGTGCATGGGGATGGACGGGGCAATGCAGAATGACGAATGCCGAATGACGAGTGCCTGTCGCGCCGGCGCGAGAGTGATGCGATCAGGCCACGACAAGGGGCAGCCTGCGCCGTTGCGGGGGCGGCCACGGAGGCGAACCTCCGGGCGCTCATGGAGGTGATGGGTGATGAGACCTACGGCTCCCGTCGCGTGTCCTCTTGATGCCGCCTCTGGTTCGGCTTGGCGACGACAAGGATGTCGTACCGCTGCTCGAGGCGTTGGCCCGGCATCCGGTCGTCGGACGTGAAGCGTCGAAGGCATTGAAGAAGCGTCTTTGCGGTACGCTGCTTCCTGATGCTGATCATCGACGGCGCGCATGTGGTCCTGCCTGACAGGGTGTTGAGCCCTGGGCGGATCGTGATCGAAGGGGACCGCATCACCGATGTGGGGCCGGGCAAGGAGGGCGGGGCGTTCGCGGGGCGGTGGATCGTGCCGGGGTTCATCGACGTGCACGTACACGGCGTCAACGGCGAGGACGTGCTCGCAGGGCCGGGACGTGTAGCGCGCGTGGCGATGCACCTGCCGCGGTTCGGCTGCACGTCGTTCACGCCCACCACGTTCGCGTGCCCACCCGCCGAGCTCGAGACGCTCGCGCGCGACATCGAAGCGGCGATGGCCGCGCCGGGCACCGAGTCCGCGCGCGTGCTGCCGGCGCACCTCGAGAGCAACTTCATGGCGCCCGAGTACCGTGGCGCGCAGCCGCTCGACGCCTTCGTGCTCCCGCCCGGTGCGCCGGCAGACCTGGCGGCGCCAGGCACGGCGACGACGTTCACGGCCGAGGACATCATGGCCGTGATCGCCGCGCACCGTGACGCCATCGGCACGCTCACCGTCGCGCCGGAACTGCCGGAAGGCCTCGCGCTCGTACGGACGCTCACCTCGCGTGGACACAGCGTGTCCCTCGGCCACTCGGGCGCCACGCTGGAGGAAGCGCGTGCGGGGATCGAGGCGGGCGCACGCCGCGCCACGCACCTCTTCAACCGCATGCCGCCGCTGACGCATCGCGCACCGGGGCTCATTGGCGCGGTCCTGGACGACGACCGGGTGGACGTGGAGCTCGTGGCCGACGGATATCACGTGCACCCCGTCGTGATGCGCGCGGCGATTCGCGCCAAACGCCCCGAGCGCGTCATGGCCATCACCGACGGACTGGCCGGCGCCGGCCTGCCCGAAGGCTCGCACTTCGAGCTTGGCGGACGCGGCGTGACAGTGCGCGAGCACGCGTGCTTCCTGGACGATGGGACCCTCGCAGGCAGCCGGCTGACGATGGATCGCGTGTTCGCGAACCTGGTGGACATGGTGGGCGTGACGCCTCTCGAGGCGGCCATGATGACGGCCACGGTGCAGGCGCGAGCGCTCGGGCTCGGCGATCGCGGCCGGATCGCGCCGGGCCTGCTGGCCGATCTCGTGGTCCTCGACGACAAGTGGCACGTGCAGCAGACGCTTCTGGGCGGCGGCGTCGTGTACGCCGCCGACCGCCAGGCCTGACGCGGTGAAACCCGCACACGGAACCGTCCGTCTACTGCTTGCAGCCATGCGACCCCCGCGCATCATCCCGCTGGCCCTGGCCGGCCTGCCGCTCATGCTGGCCGGCTGCGTCGTCCATGTCGATTCGGGAGGCTTCACGTCGCGCGACCAGGTGCGCGTGGACGTCGAGGGCGTGCCGACCGTCGATCTGTCGACCTTCGACGGCGCCATCGAAGTGCGGTCGTGGAGCAAGGACGAGGTGCTTGTGGAGATCGAATCGCGGGCCTCGTCTCGCGACCTGCTCGACACCATCGACATCCACAGCCGCGGCGACAAGTCCGGTGCCGTGGTTCACGTCACGCTGAAAGACACGGATGGCTGGCGCCTCTCGAAGCACGCGGTGAGCCGTTCGGCCCGACTGATCGCGACGGTGCCGACGGAGAGCCGCCTGCGCGTCAACAGCGGCGACGGCTCGGTGCGCGTGGTGCGCGTGCGCGGCAGCATCGAGGCACGGACCGACGATGGGCGCATCGTGATGCGCGAGGTGGGCGGCGACGTCGAGGCGCACACCGGCGACGGGAGCGTACAGGTGGAGGATCTCGACGGCCGGTGCCGCGTGAGCACGCGCGACGGCAGCGTTCTCGTCTCGGGCCGGTTGCAGGGCGGCATCGAAGCACGCAGTGG
Source organism: uncultured Luteitalea sp. (assembly GCA_964422175.1). Lineage (GTDB taxonomy): Bacteria > Acidobacteriota > Vicinamibacteria > Vicinamibacterales > Vicinamibacteraceae > Luteitalea. The sequence goes on from CAYRAE010000004.1 coordinate 15,464, forward strand.
TGACGGCAGCGTCACCATCCGCGCGGCATCAGGCACCATCGTCGACGAGGACTGGCACATCGAGACGGGCGACGGAGGCGTGGTGCTCACGCTGCCGGATCCCGTCGACGCGCGGCTCGATCTCGAAACGGGCGATGGCCGCATCGCCCTGGCCGGATTCCCGGAGCTTTCGGTCGCTCGCGATGGCGAGCGTCGCCGACGCCTGCAGGCCGTGCTGGGAGACGGTCAGGCCACCCTGCGCGTCCGCACCTCCGACGGCACCATCAGCCTCAAACGCACACCGTAGTTGGCCCGCCTTTCGTGCATGCGGCGCGGCAGGCATTCGTCATTCGTCATTCGTCATTCCTGCCTGCATTCCCGGCATCGCAGCATTCCCGGCATTTCTGTAAATCGTCGGATCTGACCCGAGCGCGTCGACGAAGGCGTCGTGACGCTCTCGACACTTGCTGCACGCGCCGCAGTGCACGCCATCGACCGGGTTCATGCACGACAGCGTGAGCGCCATGGGCGCGCCGACGGCCTGGCCCCGCCGGATGACGTCGGCCTTCGTCCACTCGCGATACGGCGCTTCGATCGCGATCCGGTGTGCGAGGCCGATCGACAGCGCGTCCGCCATGGCGTCGTAGAACGCCGGCGTCGCATCCGGGAAGGGATTGCCGCCGAGTGGCGCCAGCGCGATGCGGGAGATGCCGTTGATCGCGCAGAAGACGGCGGTCTTGCTGAGCAGCACGATGTTCCGGCCCACGAGGTACACATCCTCGTCTGGCGTCTGCCACGCCGGCGGCGTCCCCACGATCGACCAGTGCCCGGGGGCGTACACGTCACGCACCGACGCGTCGATCACGTGGAGCGGATCGAGCCGCGCCGCGGCGGGAAACGCCGCGAGCGCGGGCGCGAGCATCGCCCGTTCGCCTGCTTCCCAGGCGAGGCCAGACGCCACGTAGATCGGCTGTACGCGGGCGTGCACCGCGAGATCCGCGGCGAGGACGATGCTGTCGAGGCCGCCGGAACACAACACGGCCACGCGATCGGCGTGTAAGGTGGTGGGGTGTTCTACAGGCACTTCGTCTTCGACCTCGATGGCACGTTGATCGACTCGCGTCAGGATCTCGTGGATGCCGCCAACGCGATGCTCGCCACCTATGATGCACCGCCCCTCCCGTCGCAGGCCGTCGTGGCGATGGTCGGCGAGGGCGCCCGCAGGCTCGTGACGCGTGCGCTGACCGCGGCGCGTGTCGGCGCCGACGTCGACGAGGCGCTCGCACGCTTCCTCGACGCCTATGACGCGCGGCTCACGGCCACCACGCACCTCTACGACGGCGTGGCGGAGACGTTGCGCCAGCTCCACGCCGTCGCCCATGTGTCGGTGCTCACCAACAAACCGCAGCGGCCGACCGACGCCATCCTGACGTCGTTGGGCGTCGCGCCGTTCATCCATGCGGCCATCGGCGGCGACTCGTCCTACGGCAGGAAGCCCGCGCCCGACGCGCTGCGCGCGCTGATCGCTCGCGCCGGGGTGCCCGCGGAGGAGACCCTGATGGTCGGCGACTCGTGGGTGGACGTGGCGACCGCCGCGGCCGCCGGCGTCGACGCGTGTCTGGTCACGTACGGGTTCGGCTTCGCCGCCGTCGACGCGGAGCACCGCGCGCGGGCCCGCTGGTCCATCGATGCGATCGACAGCCTGCTCCCGCTGATGCCGGCGGTTCCGCGCTGATCACCGCGCGGACGTCGTGTCCACGAGCACCTTCGACGCCGCGCGCGCGCCGATCACCAGCGGTGGTACGTCTGTCCCCTGCACGGCCACGCTGTCGGCAGCCGTGTCGCGCGACAGCACCACGAGCTCCTTGCCCGGCACCAGGGCACTCTGTTCCAGGAAGCGGAGGAAGTCCGCGTTCTGATCGGCGATGCGCGCCACGCGCACCGGTTCGCCGAGAGGGCAGTCGGCGAGCGAGTGATAGCTGCGCTCGTGGAGGCCGCCGTCGGCATTCGGGATGGGATCGCCGTGCGGGTCGACGGACGGGAAGCCGAGCATCTCGTCCATCCTGCCGATCAGTCGATCGGAGACGGCATGCTCCAGGTGTTCGGCCTCGTCGTGGACCTCGGCCCAGCTCATGCCCATGACCTCGACGAGGAACAACTCGATGAGGCGGTGCCGCCGCAGGACGAGTCCCGCGAGCCTGTCGCCGGCGGGCGTGAGGCGCACGCCCGCGTACGGCTCGTAGCGCACGAGCCCTGATTCGGCGAGGGCCTTCACCATCGTGGTGGCCGTGCCGGGCACCACGTCGAGTGCGGCGGCAAGCTGGCCCATGGGCACGAGCGCGTCAGCCGCGATCGCGCGCTGCGCGGTGTGGATGGCCTTGAGGTAGTTCTCGACGGTGCTCGACGGCAGCATCAACCCTCATATGGTACCCGCGGCGAGGCGGTCCGTCGGCGAAGGAGGAACCAGTCCTGCCAGAGCCGTCCGTCAGGCTTGCTGGCCCAGCGGCCGCGGTCGTGCTTGCAGACCTCGAGTCCGTATTCCTCGAACAGCGAGCGTAGAAGCGGCTCCTCGTAGCCCGAGAAGAACCACTGTTTCTCGTAGGCGTACCACATGCCGCCGCCGGCGGGCGCGAGGTCGGCGTGCTGGCCCGTGTCGTTGATGAAGCGGTGCGCGTGCTCGTCGATCACGAAGAACGTGAGATACGCGTAGCCGTCGTCGGCGAGCAGGCGGTTGATGAGCGCGAAGTACTGGCGCGCGTCGACCAGGCGCAGGTGCGTGAACACCGACAGCGCGAAGATGCCGTCGAACGCGCCCGACGGCAGGAAGTCGAGGTCGAACGCATTGGCCTCGCCGGAGTCGTCGGCGTAGTAGTAGTTGTTGCTCGCCTGCACGAGGTGGAACGCGAACTGCGGATGGCGCGGGCTGATGTGGTCCCGGCACCAGGCGACACCCTCCTCCCATACGTCGAGGCCCGTGTACGACGCGCGTGGCGAGAGATAGCGCGCGAGCGCAGTGGCAATGCGCCCGCATCCGGATCCGATGTCGAGGACACGCGCATCCGGCCGGAGCCCGGCCTCGGTGACGAGGTCCTGCGCGTAGATCCGCATGTTCATGAGGAAGTGATCGACGGTCGGACTGCCAATCGTCTGCATCATCGGCAGCGGCGGCAGATCGTCCGGCGGTGTGTCGACGAGCGACTGCGCGACGCCGCGCGCGGCGTCCTGGAGGTCGAGAGCGATGGGTTCTGCTGCGGTGGGCATGGTGTTCGGTTCCTCGGGCGATCGGTACGTCAGGCCGCGTCGATCTCGACGATGCGCACGGTGATGCCGCGGGCGCGCGCGGCGGCCTCGATGGTGGCGCGCATGTCGGCGGCGTAGGTGAGCGACGCGATGACCCACACGTCGACGCCGGCGTCGAGGGCCGTGTCGAGCGCGACGACGTCGATGTCCTCGATCCGCGTGCCCCACAGCGCGCTGTTGCGGTCGACCACGTACCGGACCCGCATGCCGAGGCGTTCCGCGCCGCTGATCACCTGGCGGCAGAGCGCTCCGGCTCCGTAGACGGTGAACGCCTTGACGCCCTGTGCGGCGAGTCGTCCGAGCGGTCTGTCGAGCACGCGATCGCGGCGCACCTCGCACAACTGGTCGTCGAGCATCCGCACGATGTTCGCGAGGAAACCGATGCCGACCTGACCGGTGCGCATGTCTTCGCGCAGCAGGTGGTTGAGCAGGCGCGAGGCGTACTTCTGGTGCTGCGAGAGACCGCCGACGACGGAGTTGCTGTAGACGCCGGACGAGGTGTCCGGACGGATGTGGTAGTTGGCGAGCCGCTGCGGCAGCGGATCGATGTCGAACGCGCGCAGGAAGCGCAGGTTGAACTCCCAGTCGCCCAGCACGGGGAGTTCGGCGCGATAGCTGCCAATCGTATGGAGCACCGATCGGCGGTACAGGAACGCGATCGGCGGGAACAGGTTGCCGCGCGCCATCTCCAGCAACGTCACGCGCTCGAGGTTCGGCACGTATGGTTCGCTGCCGATCCAGGTGACGCCGTGCTCGTCGAGGCGTTCGGTGACCCGCGTCGTGCGCGTGACGACGCCTTCGACGCCTGAATCAGCCTGGTCGAGATGCGTCACGCACGTCTCGAGGAACGCCGGCTCCCACGAGTCGTCATCGTCATGGATCACGACGAACTCGCCCGTGGCGTGGCTGAGCGCCAGGTTCGACGCGGCCTCCATCCCCCGGCTCTGCGCGTTGTGGATGACGCGGATGCGACCGGATGCCTGTTTGGACACGTCGGTCACGAGTGTATCGACGGGCTCCGGCGCGCCGCCGTCGTTGACGATGATCATCTCCCACGAGGGAAGCGACTGCCCGAGCGCGCTGGCGATGGCGCGTCGCAAGAGGACCGGACGATTCTTCGTCCGCGTGACGATCGACACTCGTGGTGCGTCTGACATGCGTTAGCTGGCTCGAGGGAGGGTCAGGTCGAAGACGAGTGCCGTCGACGCTTCATCGTCGTATCGGCGTTCGATCGCGTCAGCGATGACCGACGCGTGCGCGAACGACAGCACCGCGTACACATGGATGCCCGTTGCGACGGCCGCATCGAGAGAGCAGACATCGATCCCGCGCACGCGGAGTCCGTGCATGCCTGACTGGCTGTCGACGAGCGCCGGGAGATCCACGCCCACGATCCGGCAGGCGTCGATGAAGGCGTGGGCCACGTCTCCCGTGCCGTAGCCGACGACGCGGGTGATGCCTCGTGCGCGCAGCGTCCGCGCGAGGGTCAACGCGGCGCCGGCGTATGGCAGCGACATCGCCGCGTAGGGTGCGATCACGGCCCCCGCATCGACGCGCGAGACGACGCCCTGCGGCCAGATGACGGGGATGGGGAAGCCTTCGCGCACGACGCTGTCGGCGCCGTGCGTCGAGACGTCTGCCTCACTGTGCGGTGGGCAGAACGGCAACACCTCCATGCTGCCGTAGTTCACCTCGTCGTGGAGCCCGCCGAGTGCGGCAGCCTCCGCGTACGTCGGGGCCTGAATCAGGCGATGGACCAGCCGGCACCAGTCACCTCGTCGCTCGACGACGCGGGCGACGACCGAGGGCTGCGTGTCGCGCAGCGCCAGCCACATGTCGTGGAACGTGTCGACACCTGCCTGCGTCGCGGCCTTGGCGGTGAGGTCGCGTGCCGGAAGCGCGTTCGCGCCAATGACCGGGATCACGCGATCGTCTGCGTGCGTGTAGCCGAGCGTGGATCCGTCGGGGCCCTGGAGCAGCTGTTCGATGACAGGTGCCGCGCGGTGGATCGTCTTCACGAGATCGCCGTCGACACCGTATCCGCCCGCAAATGTACGGACGTCCATGCCGCGGAGCAGGCGCGCCGCCGCAGGACCGTGCGCGAATGCGAGCAGGTGCGTCAGGCGCGCGGCGGATCCGCCGACAGCGAGCGTGTTGGAGAGCGCGTGCTGGACGCTGCCATAGAACCCGATGTCGAGCGTGGCGACGCGCGTGTGCGCACCGAAGATGCGCGTGAGATACGCCGACAGCGTGGCGCGCGCCGACGCGACGACCGACTCCATGTGCGTGCGCACGGGCGCGCTGGTCACGTGATCGGCGATCCACTCACGCAGCGTGAGATCGCCGATGTCGACGGCGTACGCATGGTCGATCGCGACTGACGCATGTGCGGCGATCGCCGCGGGTACCGGGAGTTGGACGAGACCGTACAGTTCGGCCACCGTGACGTCGCGGCGGCGATCGAGCAGGACGCTGGCCAGATCCCGTTCCACGTCGGATACGCCAGCCAGCGCGACGGCGTGTCGCGACACGAACAGCGGCGCGACGTCGATGGCGAGGCCGCGCGCCGCGGCGGCGCGACGGAGCATCGGCGTGAAGACGTGCGCCTCGCGCATCAGCGGTGCCACGAGCGTGATGCCCGACGCATCGCAGATGTCGAGCGTCCACTCGACGAGCGCGGACGCCAGCGGACCGATTACCTGCGCGCCGGCGCGGAAGAACGCGCGATCATCGTCGCGCACGTCAGCCACCGACGAGGCAGCGAGCCGCCGCAGATACGACACCTCGGGCAGCAGCGATCCGTGAACCAGGTGCTCGGCGCAGAACGTGCCGTCGGGATCGTGACGAACGACGTCGTAGTGCAGTGCGCGCAGACCGGCCGCTCGCGCCATCCTGACGTCGGCGTGCAGGTTGTCCCCGATGTGGAGGATCCGCCCCGGTTCGACGTCGGGATAGCGTTCGAGCAGACGACCGTAGAGCGCGCCCGTCATCTTGTAGGCGTTCTCGTCGACGGAGACGAAGACGTGCTCCACGCGTGTCGCCACATCGAACCCCGCTCGCGCGAGGAGATGCTTCACGCGCTCGCCGCCGAGGTACATGTCGGAGAGCAGCACGACGGGAATGCCGGCGCTGTTGCACGCAGCCACGAGACCGTTCACGACGGGGTTGAGCGCGCATGTGTCCGCCTCGACCTCGAGTTCGAGTTGCAGCAGCTCGTCGCGATCGCACAACCCGTCCGGCAGCGCCGCGTAGATGTCTTCGAGACGCGGCTCGCGTTCGAGCGCGGCGTACGTCGTCTCCTGCGCAAGCCGTCGGAGCGTGCCGAACTCCTCCGGCCGGATGCCTGTGCGCAGCCACCCCTGCGACGCCGCGCGACGGCCCACCTCCACGAACACGTCTTCGGGTGACGCGCAGGTGCGATGGAGCAGCGTGTCGAAGACATCGAGGCTGAGCACGCGCAGGTGCGGCAGCAGTTCAGCGGCCGGCGCGAGCCATGCGTCGCGACGCCACGTCATGCCGTCAACTCCTCGATCGCGTGCACGATGCGGGATGTCTCCCCATGGAGGTCTCGCAGCCGGCTCCGGATCTCGTCGGCGAACGCGAACGATGCGATCACGAACACCTCCGCGTCGTGATGCCGCGCATCGTCGGGCGAGACGACGGGGACGCCGTCGAGGTGCGTGCCGTGCAGCGACGGGTTCGAGTCGATGACGAGTGCGACGTCGACGCCAGACTGCCGCAGCGCGCGCAGCATCGCGGCTCCCGTCTCGCCGGCACCCCACATGTGGCACGACGTGACGCCCTCGCGCCGCAGGCGAGAGGCCAGGACCTGCACGGCCGGCGGCGCGCCATCGCCCGTGCCCATGGCGGCCTGCCATGCGTGCTCGACGTGACAGGGCCAGCGCAGTTCGCACGTGCCGGCGGGCCATGCCCACGCCGTGCCCCACGCGCGCGTCCCGCTCGACGCGGCGCGAAGGAACGCATCGGCGCCGACGCCCTCCGGGATGGCGTCGACCGACGTGAGCGTCCGCGCGGCGCGACCGCCGTCGTTGTCCTCGTGGAGCCACACGCCGAGACGGGCCGCCTCGTCGAACGTGGGCATCGTCAGCAGGCGATGGATGGGCGCGACGAGGCCGCGCACATCGTGCCGCACGGCGTCGGCGTGTGTCGGTCGTGCCTGGGACCACCGGAGCCACAGCGACTGGAACGCGAGGACGCCGTCGCGGCACTGGCGTGCGGCGAGCTGCTGCGCGGGCGGCGCCTGCGGTGTGTCGAGACGCGGCGAGACGTGACCCTCGACGCACTCGTATCCGACGGTCGTGCCGCCCTCGACGAGCAGTGCTTCGAGCACGGCGGGATGGCGGGCGATCGGTCCCGCGAGATCCGCGTGCAGGCCGGGACCGGCACCGAACACGCGGATGTCCTCGCCGCGCTGCCAGGCGCGCGTGAGGCCGTCGGCTCCGAAGAGCAGGAACTGCACGAATCGACGCGCGTGGCCGTCGCGCGTGGCTGCCGCGATGGCCCGTCCCGTCGATCCATGGAAACCGAGATCGACGACTGCGACATCGCGCGCGTTGCCGCACGTCTGCGCGATGTACGAGGCGAGCGTGGCGCGCGCGTCAGCAATACGTCTGTCGACGGTGACGCGTACGGGACGCGACAGCAGCGTGTCTCGGAGGAGCGCGTCGAGCGGCCGGCCGGCCGGCCCCGGCGTCGACGCCGCGTCGGCCAGCGACACCCAGTCGTACTGCGCCAGCGCCGCGTCGACTTCGTCGAGTGAGAGACCGAGCGTCGCGAGGGCTTCGCCAATGGTGAGATGCGAGCGCTGCAGCAGCACGACGAGTGCGGTCTCGTCGAAGGTCGAGAGAGATGCCAGCCACGTGGCGCCCCGCGATGCGTAGAGCGGCGCGACGTCGAGATCGATGCCGCGCGTTGCAGCTGCGCGTGCGATGAGCGCGGAGAACAGCGCGCCCTCGCGCATCAACGGACGGATGGTGCTGATGCCGTCGCGTGCGCACGCGTCCACCACCCAGTCGGCGAACGCGGCGCAGGCGGGGCCGAGGATGGCGGCGCCCATGGCGTGCCACCACCGCCCCTCGGCCTCCTCCGGCGCGCCGATCGTGGTGGCAAGCGCCCTGAGGGACTGCAGCGCCGGGAGCACCGGTCCGTGCCGCATCGCTTCGGCGCGCACGATCGGGCGCAGGGTCCGCTGGCCGTTGTCGTACGGCACGGCCGTGAGGCCGGCGCGTTCGGCCTGGCGCACGTCGGCATGCGGATGATCGCCGAGGTGGTGGATGGCGCCCGACGGCACGTCCGGGAAGCACGCGCGAACGCGATCGAAGAGGCGTCCGTCGTGCTTCGACACGCCGTGCGCGCTCGACGGGACGATGTGGGTGAACCGGGATGTGGGGATGCCGGCCTGCTGGAGGAGTTGCCGGAGTTGATCGGTCGTGACGTATGTGTCGGACGTGAGCACGACGGGTATGCCAGCCGCCCGCGCCTCTTCGATGCGCGCGACGATCGTGGGATTCGGGTAGACGACGCCGCACTCGACATCGAACTCGATCGCCGGCATGGCCGTGGCGTTGGTGAACCAGTCGACTGGGAGCGCGTCGTAGATCTCGGGAAGCGTCACCTCGAGGGATCCACGCACGCGCCGCGCGGCCTGGCGGGCGTTGGCTTCCGCTGCCTCACGGACCGCCGCGAACTGCGCACGGGACACGTGTGGACGCAGGATGCCCTTCGCGTGGGCGTGGTCGGCCACGAGCGGGAAGACCGCGGCTGGCTGCGGGACCGCGCGCATCAGCAGCGTGTCGAACACGTCGATGCTCAGCACCCGCGCGTCGCGCAGATCAGGCATGGCTTGGCCGGGCAGACGTCACCCCCATCGCCATAGCAAAAGCCACGCCGGGATCGGCGTCAGGCGTCAGGTGTGGTGAATCACAAGGAATCGGCTGAAGTCACGTGAGCATGAACGAGCGCCGCGCCGTCCGGTGACGGACGCGCGTCAGCCCTAACGGCCCCACGACACCCGAACACGGGATTGAGCGAACGAGCCTTTCAGACTGTCCGACGGGCGTCGGCATAGATCACTTCGAGCCGATCGGCCATCGTCTCGACGCCGTACTCACGACGTGCGGAGGCTTCGACGGCAGCGCTCCGCTCGATCCTGTCGCTTCGCGTGAGGGCCCGCACCAGCGCTGCTGCCAGCGCGTCGACGGCGGCGTCCGCCGGTGCGTCTGGCGCGTCGAGGTCCACCACGTCACCGGCGCCGGCCTTCTCGACCATCTCGGGGATCCCGCCCACGCGCGTCGCCACGACGGGGAGGCCCGCCAGCATCGCCTCGACGATCGCCACGGGCTGGTTGTCGGATCGGGACGGAAGGCAGAACACGTCGGACGCGAGGAGCGCGTCCCAGGGACGTGCGAGGTGTCCGAGGAGCCGGATGCGCTGGCCGGTGGGATCCGTGCGGTTCACGAGCGCGCGAAGTTCCTCCATCATGTCGCCGTCGCCTGCCAGATCCAGCGTCGCGTCCGGGCACCGGTCCCACACGAGCGGCATCGCGGCCACGAGGAGATCCTGCCCCTTGCGCTTCGTGATCTCGCCAACGCAGATGATGCGAGCCGACGATGAGCCGTCGCGCGGAGCCGTGCGGGCGGGGTAGCGCGAGAGATCGAATCCGTTAGGAATGACGTACACGTGAGGAGAGCCTGGAAGCGCGGCCACGCGTTGGGCCCAGGCGGTCGACGGCGAGATCACGGCCTTCGCCGTGGACATCGCGAGCGCGTCCTGGAGGTCGCAGGCTGCCGGTCGTTCGAGGTTCCAGCCGTGGCACGTCACGACGGTGGCAGGTGCGCCGGACCAGTGCGCCACGGCGCCAGCCATGGCGGTATGCGCGTGCGCGATGTCGCCTGGTGACCAGACCCCCACGAACGCGCGCAGGCCGTCGGCGGCGCGCCCGAGACCTGCCGTGTCGCGATGGAACGTATCTCCGACGACCTGCGTGACGATGCCCGCGTGCGCCAGTTCGGCGACCTGCGCCGGATCGGACGCCCAGGGACCTTCGGCATCGGTCGAGAGCGCCACGAGCACTGCGTGGCCGCGTTTCGCCTGCTCCGTGCACAAATCGACAATGGCGCGGCCGGCGCCGAGGCGGAGATGCGTCACGACGTGCACGATGCGCATGGGCGGCGTCAGTTTCTCACGGGGGGCAGCCCGTCGGACCTGGGCCTTGGGAGCGTCCACGCCCGGTGCTGTTACCCTTGAGTCCCATGCTCGAGACGGCTGAGGTCCGCAGGCAGCTCACCCATCGGCTCTCCGAGTTCCGCAAGGCGCAGGTCCAGCGGCGGACGGCGATCGACGCCGCGCGGGGCGCGTTCGACGCGGTGCTGGAGCGCGAGATCGCGCCGACGGTCCGTCAGCTCGCACAGGCGCTGAAGGCCGAGGGCTTCGGCTTCTCGGTGCAGACGCCGGCATCGGCGGTCAGACTCGTGTCCGATCGCTCGAGCGACAACATGATCGAGATCGTGCTGGAACTGGGCGGCGCGCAGCCGGCGGCGGTCGTGCGCAGCGCGTTCGTGCGCGGCCGCCGGCAAGTCGAGGACGAGCGCGTGCTGGCACAGGGCGACGCCATCACCTCGCTCGACGGCGAGCGCGTCCTGTCCGTGCTGCTCGACGTGATCGAACCCTTCGTCGACCGATAGGGGAAAGTCGAGCAACACCCCGCCTCCCCAAGGCTCTGTCGGTAGGGCCGGCCCCTGTCGCCCGACAACCTGTCGGCCGTCCTCCCAAGGAGTCGACCACGTGCAGGAAGTTGGCGTCACAATGACTGCGCGCCGGCGTCCCGGGCGCCTGGAGGTTCACTCGTGCGTCATCTGCTCCCCTCGCTTTGCGCCATCGCCTGTTTCGTGTCCGCCGCTTCTCCGGCGAGTGCCGATCAGTCACCGTACGCTCCCGACCAGGCTGCCTTACGCACCGGTGGCGACCTCGCCATCGCGTCGGGCGAGGGCCGCGTGACGCGCGCCGCGGATCAGGCGTTCGTCACCGTGGCCTCCGAAGCGCGTTCGCGGCAGCCGCGTGAGGCGCAGGCGCAGAACGCCACGGTGGCCGAGGCCATCCGCACACGTCTCCAGGCGTTCGCGCTGCCCGCCGACGCCATCCGCACGCTCAGCGTGAGCATGCAGCCGCAGTTCGACTGGGCCAACGGCAAGCAGACGCTGCGTGGCTACGTCGCCACCAACATGATCGAAGTCCGGCTGGACGATGTGACGAAGGTGGGGGAGGTGGTGGACGCGGTCGTGGCGGCTGGGGCGACGCGCGTGACGGGGGTCCGCTTCACGCTGAAGGACATGGCTGGCGCGGAGCGCGAGGCGCTCGCGCTGGCGTCGGCCAGCGCGCTCGATCGCGCGCGGGCGATGGCGAAGGGCGTGGGCCGCGACGTCGATCGCGTGATTCGCCTGGACGAGACGGGCAGCAGCCCGATGCCGCCCCCACCCGTGATGATGCGCATGGCCGAAGCCGTCAGCGCCGACGCCCCGACAACGCCCGTCACCGCCGGCGACATCGAGGTCCGCGTGTCTGTCACGGTCCACGCTGTCCTGCGCTGACCAGGAGTCGAATGGTGGTCAGCGACATATGACACGAGCCGGCCCGAGTCCTGCCGGGGGTTCGCTATGATCGACCGGATGGTCGATCCGGGCGTCGCGCTGCGGACGCCCCGTGCAAGGAGTTTCCGTGCCGCATACCGTTCACATCCCCACGCCCCTTCGCCAATACACCGACAAGCTGGACACGGTGCTGGTCAGCGGTGCCACCGTCGGTGACGCGCTCGCGCAGCTGACCGCCACGTATCCGGACCTGCAGAAGCACCTCTACAACGAGCAGGGGAAGCTCCGTCACTTCGTCAACATCTACGTCAACGACGAGGACATCCGCTACCTCCAGAAGGAGCAGACGCCGCTCGGCGAGCAGGACACGATCAGCATCATCCCGTCGGTGGCCGGCGGCAGCTCCGCGACGGCCGAACTCCCCGCACTCGAACAGGAGGAAGTGGCGCGCTACAGCCGTCACCTGATCCTCCCGGAGGTGGGTGTCGAGGGGCAGAAGAAGCTGAAGGCCGCGAGCGTGCTGTGCGTGGGCGCGGGCGGACTCGGCTCGCCGGTGCTCCTGTATCTCGCCGCCGCCGGCATCGGCCGCATCGGCATCGTCGACTTCGACGTGGTGGATCTGAGCAACCTGCAGCGACAGGTGGCGCACGGCACGTCCGACGTCGGACGCCGCAAGCTCGATTCGGCGCACGACGCCATCAGGGCGATCAACCCGCACGTGCAGATCGATCTGTACGAGACGGCGCTCTCGTCGCAGAACGCGCTCGACCTGTTCAAGCCGTACGACATCATCATCGACGGCACCGACAACTTCCCGACGCGCTATCTCGTGAACGACGCGTGCGTGCTGCTCGGCAAGCCCAACGCGTACGGCAGCATCTTCCGGTTCGAAGGGCAGGCGTCGGTGTTCGCGACGAAGGGCGGTCCGTGCTACCGCTGCCTCTATCCCGAACCACCGCCGCCGGGACTCGTCCCGAGCTGCGCTGAAGGCGGCGTCCTCGGCGTCCTGCCCGGCATGGTCGGGATGATCCAGGCCACCGAGGCGATCAAGCTGATTCTCGGCGTCGGTGAACCGCTCATCGGCAGGTTCCTCATCTACGACGCGCTTCGCATGAAGTTCCGCGAGCTGAAGCTGCGCCGCGATCCGGAATGCCCCGTGTGCGGCGACAATCCGACGGTCAAGGCGCTCATCGACTACGAGCAGTTCTGCGGCCTCAAGCCCGCCGCCGGTGCCGCACCCGCCGCCCCGCAGGAGATCCCCGCCGTCACCGTCGAGGAGCTCAAGCAGCGCCTCGATCGCGGCGACGACATCGTCGTGCTCGACGTGCGCGAGCCGCACGAAGTGGACATCGTCCGTATCGACGGCACGACGGTGATCCCGCTCGGCGAGCTGCCCAACCGGATCGACGAACTCGATCGCTCGCGCGATCTGCTCGTCCACTGCAAGATGGGCGGCCGCAGCGCGAAGGCCGTCGCCCTCCTGCGCGAGAAGGGCTTCGACAAGGCTTACAACGTCACCGGCGGCATCCTCGCCTGGGTCGATCGAATCGAGCCGCAGAAGTCCAAGTACTGAGCAGGACGGAGGAAGTGGAGGACGGGTAGCAGGACGAGGACGAAGGACGCCGTCCTATTGACGCGCGTCTGTCACTCGAATCGCGCCGCTGCTGCACGCACGTCGTCGAGCAGTTTCACATCCGCGCCGGCGAGCAGTTGCCGCTGACGCAGCGACTCGAGGATGTGGAGTGCCTCGAGGTAGGCGCCCTTCGCGGCTGCACGTTCGCGCTCGCGTGCGGCGCCAGTGGTGGCGGCCGCCGCCCGCGCGTGCAATTCGCCGCGAAGCTGGAACGCGAGCGACAGGTTCCGACTGGTGCGTCGGTCTTGCGGGAATTCGCTCACGAGCTGCGAATACATGGCGGTCGCCTCTCCCGCGCGCGCCAGGGCCGCCCCGCGGTCGTCCTGTGCGGCGAGCGCCTCGGCCAGGCGCATGTTCGCGAGCGCGAGTTCGCCCCGAAGACGGCCGTTGCGCGATTCCGTGTCGGTGATGCCGCGCAGGATGCGTCGCGCCGCTTCGAGGTAGCCGATTGCCTCGGCCGGCCTGTGCAGGTTCACCGCAGCCTGTCCCAACCGCGAATACGAGCGCGCGAGCTGCTGCTGCGCGCGCATGTTCACCGGATCACGCTCGGCCACGGGGCGGATCACGTCGAGCGCACGCGCTGCGAACGCGCGCGACGTCTCGTCGTCGGCATCCTCGTAGACGCTGCTCGTCAGCCAGTACGTCGACCACAGCCCGCTGCGCAGCGGCAGATCGTCGGGATGCGCGGCGACCAGCGGCTCGTAGATGGCGGCGGCCGCCGCCATCTCGCGCTCGGCCTCGGGCAGACGATCTTCCCAGGCGAGCGCCAGGCCGAGCTGCGCGTGCGAATCGCCGAGCAACCGCGCGACATCGCGCTCGCGGTCCGGGCCGGCGCGCAGGGGCTCGACCAGCGCAATCGCCCTGCGGAAGTAGAGGAAGGCGCCCGCATAGCGATGGCTCGTCGACAGGTTGCGGCCAAGATCGTGCTGGACCTGCGCGAGCGCCAGGGTCAGCGTGACGTCGCCCGGCGTCGCGGTCGCGAGCGCGTCGTACTCGCGCAGCGCCAGGTCGAGATCGCGCCCCGCACCCTCGTAGTCGTTGGCTTGCGCGCGGATGTTCCCGAGGATGCGAGCGTTCTCGGCGAGGCCGCGCCGTAGCGTCGCGTCGCCAGGCGAGGCGGCGAGCAGCGCGTGCCGGATCGCGCGAGCCTTCTCGTAGCTCGCGATCGCCTTGCCGATCTCGACGAGGTTTGGGTTGCTCGGATTGCCCTGCAGATCGCCCATCTTCTCGTAACCCGCCGCGATCTCCGTCTGGAGCCGCGGATCCCCACCGGCCTCGAGCGCGAGGCGATCGAGGTGCTCGAGTGCCCGCTGCAGCATCACTTCGCGGGCCTCGGTGGCGCCGTGGAGGCGTTCGACCAGCGGACCGATCTCGAACAGCAACGAGCGCGACAGCGCGCGGACGTCGTCGAAGCGCCTGGTGGCGCGATCGCGTTCGGCACGTGCCACCTGCGCCTGCCACATCGCCATGCCGGCGCCGGTCACGAGCGCGAGGGCAACCAGCATCGCCGCAGACACCGCCACTTTGTTGCGGCGCACGAACCGCGACGCTCGGTAGCGGATCGTCTGTGGCCTCGCGGCGATGGGGCGCCCCTCGAGATGGCGCCGTACGTCGTCGGCGAACGCCTCGACCGAGGAGTACCGCCGCTCGGGTTCCTTGCGCAACGCCATCAGGACGATGGTGTCGATGTCGCCGGCGAGGAGCGGCGCCGTTGCGCGCGAGGTCGCCTCCTCCGCACGCGCCACCACGCGGCTCGGCGGCGGCGGCGTCACCTCGTCGAGCGTCTGCGCCGCCTCGTCGATGTTGCCGCTGTCGAGTTCGAGCGGACGCGTGCCCGTGAGCAGCTCGTAGAGCACGACGCCCAGGGAGTAGACGTCGGTGGCGGTCGTGATCGGGCCTCCGCGCACCTGCTCGGGCGACGCGTAGGCGAGCGTGAACGCGCGCACGCCCGTCATCGTCTGGTCGCCGGCCCCTCGTGTCGTCCGCGTGTGGCCGGCGCCCTCCGCTTCCCCTGACGTGTCGACGATCTTCGCGAGTCCGAAATCGAGCAGCTTCGGTGCACCGTCTCCCGTCACGAGGATGTTCGACGGCTTCAGGTCGCGGTGGACGACGAGCTGCCGGTGGGCGGAGGCGACCGCGGCGCAGACGTCACAGAACAGGCGCAGGCGGGCGTGAACGTCCAGCCGCGCCCGGTCGGCGTGCACGGGCAGCGGCACCCCGTCCACGTACTCCATCACCAGGAACGGCTCGCCGTACGGTGTCACACCTCCGTCGAGCAGGCGTGCGATGTTGGGATGGTTCAGCGAGGCGAGGATCTGTCGCTCGCGTCGAACGCGGCGTTCCAGCTCGGAGTCGAACAGGGTCTGACGAATCAGCTTCAGCGCGACGCGGTGTTCGAACGCGCCGTCGGCACGCTCGGCGAGGAACACGGTGCCCATCCCGCCACGGCCGATCTCCGACACGATGCGATAGCTGCCGAACAGGCGTCCGACCGCCGGGGCCGTCTCGCGCGCGCCCAGCGCGTCGGCGAGATTCACCGCGTTGGGGTCGAGGACGGGATCGCGTTCCTCGTCATCGGCGGCGGCCAGCAACGACGCCACCTCGTTGCGTAACGCGTCGTCGCCAGCGCATGCCGTGTCGAGCCACTCGCCTCGCGACTCCGGCGCCTGATCCAGCGCACCGGCGAACACGTCCTTCACGCGCTGCCACTGACTGGGATCCATGGTGAGCTGCGACGCCGGCTGATGAATGCCGCTCAGACGCGCAGCGCGCCACGGAACGCGCGTGCGGCGTAGTAGGACTCCGCGCCGTTGTGGTACGTGAACACGTGGCCGTAGCGGCGATCGCAGAAGATGGCGCCGCCGCGCGCACAGATGTCGGCGGGTGTCTTCACCCAGCTCGACGTCTTCGTGTCGAAATCACCCAGCGTCTGCAGCTCTCGATACTGCGCTTCCGTGAGGATCTCGATCCCCATGGCGGCCGCCATGTCCATCGCGCTGGTCTTCGGCTTGTGTTCCTTTCTCGCCTCCAGCGCATTCCCGTCGTAGCACACGCTGCGGCGGTCCTTGGGACTCTCGGCAGAGCAGTCGTAGAACACGTACTCGCCCGTCTTCCTGTCGTGGCCCACGACGTCGGGTTCGCCGCCGGTCCGTTCCATCTCATGGAGCGACCACAGC
>CAYRAE010000004.1:32257-37140 GCA_964422175.1 uncultured Luteitalea sp.
CACCAGCGCGCGGGCTGTCTCTGGTGCAAGCCGCACAAGGACGAACGGCTGCCGAAGTTCGTTCGACTGAAGGGGCTGAAGGCACCGCGTCGTCTCGGCAGCGTGGCGGGGTGCGCCGGGAACGGGCCGGGCACCTGTCCGCCGTAGCCCCTTTCCTCCGTCCTCCCTCCTTCGGCTACAATAGACAGGTGCTGCGCCTCTCCAAGAAGACCGACTACGCCCTGATCGCGATGAAGCACCTCGCGCTGAACGGGGACCGTGGTGCGTCGAGTGCGCGAGAGATTGCCGAGCAGTACGACATTCCGGCCGAATTGATGGCCAAGGTGCTGCAACGCCTCGTGCGGCGCCAGCTGCTGGTGTCGCACCAGGGGACGCGCGGAGGCTACCAGCTCGCGCGGCCGTCCGCGTTGATCTCCGTGGCAGACGTGATCCAGGCCGTCGATGGTCCGCTCACCGTGACGGCCTGCTCCACGGACGACCACGCCTGCGAGCAGTTCACCAAGTGCAACGTGCGCGACCCGCTGTGGCGCATCAAGGATCGCGTCCTCACGGCGCTCGCGAGCTGCACGCTCGCCGAGATCGTCGACGAGTCGAGCGCGCCGACGATGCCGGTGTCGCTGTCGCGACGCACGGACGGCAAGCCGGCGTCGCCGGTAGCAGAATCCGTCAAGCCGTAAGCGCTCGACAGCCCGACGTCCTTGGGCACCGCACCACTCCCCACGTCGTCACCGCTCTTCTTCGACGCCCACTCCACCACGCCGTGCGATCCGGCGGTTGTCGAGGCGATGCTGCCGTTCTTCACCGAGCGCTTCGGCAACGCGGCGAGCCTGCAGCACCGCTTCGGGTGGGACGCGCAGGAGGCCGTCGAGAACGCGCGCCAGCATGTCGCGACACTCGTCGGCGCTCGCTTACGCGATGTGATCTTCACGAGCGGCGCGACGGAAGCCAACAACCTCGCGCTCGTCGGCACGATCGAAGGCGTGCGCCAGGCCCGCGCGCGAGGCGATGCGGCGGTCCCGCACGTGGTGACGCTGGTGACCGAGCATCCCGCCGTGCTCGACCCGTGTGCCTGGCTCGAGACGCAGGGCATACCTGTGACGCGCGTGACGGTGCGTCCCGACGGACTCGTGGACCTGGAGACGCTTGCGGCGGCGATCGTGCCAGGCACCACGCTCGTCTCCGTGATGGCGGCCAACAACGAAATCGGCGTGCTGCAGCAGCTCGACGCGATCGCCAGGCTCGCGCACGACGCGGGCGCCTTCATGCACACCGACGCGTCGCAGGCTGCCGCGCTCGCGCCGATCGACATGGCGGCGCTGGGCATCGACATGCTGTCGTACACGGCTCACAAGCTGTATGGCCCGAAAGGCGTCGGAGCGCTGGTCGTGCGTCGGACGTCGAAAGTGCCCATCGCGCCGATCCACCACGGCGGCGGCCACGAGCGCGGGCTGCGATCGGGCACGCTCAACGTCCCCGCCATCGTGGGCTTCGGACATGCGGCGAAGCTGGCGCACGCGCGGCGAGACGAGGACATCCCGCGCGTCGGCGCGTTGCGCGACAGACTGTGGACGCGTCTGCGTGACGCGCTGTCGGGCGTGCACCTGCGAGGGGCCGCGGAACGGCGGCTGCCGCACAACCTCAACGTCGGTTTCGACGGGCTGTCCGGACGCGAGCTCATGATGGGGCTGACCGACATCGCCGTGTCGTCGGGCGCCGCGTGCGCTTCGACGTCGGCCGCGCCCTCGCACGTCCTCCTCGCCCTCGGCCTCACCGAAGCCGAGGCGAAGAGCTCGCTCCGCTTCGGCCTGCTGCGCACCACCACCGAAGCCGAGGTCGACCTGCTGGCAGACCGCCTCATCGCCCTTGTGTCAGTGCTCAGAGCGCAGCGGTCGTTGTCGCGTTAGGTAGGGGTGGGCGACTGAGTAGGGGCCGCGCTTCCACCTTCGCCCTTCGGGCTACGGCGGGACAGGTCGCCCGGCCCGTGGCGAGCTGTTCCCGTGGCTTTGCCCTTTTGTCCGTAAGCCGTAAGCCATACGCCGCAAGCCGCAAGCCGCAAGCCGCAAGCCGTGAGCCGTGAGCCGCAGGCGGCAAGCCCCCTGCTACACTCACGAGAGGGACCTATGTACATCACGCTCGATGCCGGACGACAGATCACCAAGCTGCTGGACAAGCAGGGCCTCCAGGGCGGCGGCCTGCGCGTGGGGGTCAAGGCGGGCGGCTGCAGTGGGCTGAGCTACATCTTCGAATGGGCAGCCGAGCCGGCCGAGAAGGACCAGGTGTTCCAGGGGCCAGACGACTCGCGGATCTTCGTCGATCCGAAGAGCTACCGCTTCCTCGAAGGCACGCAGCTCGACTACGACACCAGCCTCCTCAGCAAGGGCTTCATCGTCGTCAATCCGAAGGCCAAGTCCACCTGCGGGTGCGGCACGTCGTTCTCCCTCAGCTAGC
Organism: uncultured Luteitalea sp.; assembly: GCA_964422175.1. GTDB lineage: Bacteria > Acidobacteriota > Vicinamibacteria > Vicinamibacterales > Vicinamibacteraceae > Luteitalea. Next base: position 34,706 of record CAYRAE010000004.1, read on the forward strand.
CTTCGCCGACCCTGGCGCGCAGACCCCTTCGAAATCACCTGCGCAACTAGTGCGGATCCAGTAGGGCTATGGGCGCAGGCGGCTGACTACAATCGGCCGCACGTGAACAGCCAGCTCAGCGCCATCGTGGACGACCTGCAGGCCGTTGAGCAGCGACTCCGCCAGTTGCGCGCGCGCGTGTCGCAGGACGCCTGGCGCCAGGCGCCGACGTCCGGAAGATGGTCGCCATCCGAGTGCGTCGACCATCTCGCACTGACGTCACGCACCGCGCTGCCCCTCATCCGGAATGGCCTTCGTGCGGCCGCCCGCCACGCGGAGCGGTCCGGGTCGCCCTATCGACGAGACGTCGTGGGCTGGCTGGTCTGGAAGCTGATGGATCCGACCCGCGGGCTGCGCGCACGCACGGTCCCGGCGTGGGAGCCCGCCCCGGATCGGTCGCCCGAGGCGGTCATGGACGACTTCATCGCGTCGCAAGCGGAACTCATCGACTGCGTGCGAGCCGCCGACCTGCTGCCGCTCGATCGCGTGACGCTGCAGTCGCCGTTCGATGGGCGCGTGTCGTACAACCTCTACGCCGCGCTGACGCTGATGCCCCGCCATCAGCTGCGTCACGTGCTGCAGGCCGAGCGTGCCGCCGGCGTGTCTGTTCAGACTCGGTCAGCGCTCGCCGGGTAACGTACGCCGACCCCACAGCACCGCGCGCCCGGCTACGTCCCACGCGCCGATCCAGCTTCGCGCGGCGAGGAAGAGCACGCCGAAGATCCCCATGCCGAACCAGCCGCGCGGTTCGAAGCGTGCGTGCAGCGAGTTCATGAAGAACGCAAACAGCGTGTAGATGTAGGTCGCTGCCCGCAGCCCGAACGCCTGGCGTACCGGTGCGCGGTAGATCGCGTGCTCGATGTGGGCGTTGAACGAGTGTCCGAGGCGGGCCACGTGCTGCGTGTACCGGCGTCGTCGCATGTCGCTCAGTTGCCCGGCCGCATCGCACGCGACGATGGTGTCGACGGCATGCCTGGCGTGACGGAGACCCGAGGTCACGCCGTTGCCGGTCAGCGGATCGGGCATCGCCGCCGCTTCACCGACCATCAGCCAGTTGTCGCCGCACACCGTTGTCGTGACGTACGGCTGGAACGACGTGCTCTCGACGGCGAGGCTCGCGTGGATGTCGAGCAGATCGGCGAATCGGGCGTGACGCTGCAGTTCGCTGCGAAGAATCGCGTCGAGTGAGGCACCTGCCCGGCGGCGATCGCGAACCGTGTCGGCCGGCGCGACGAACCCGACGCTCGTGCGATCCGGCGTGATGGGAATGTCCCACACCCAACCGAGATACGCGTCTCCGTTGTCGACGAAGAACGTCGTCGCGTCGCCGCGCGGTGGTGTGTCCAGGCACGTCCACAGGCACACCTTCGGGCGACCGTACGCCACCGTCGGAATGCCGAGTGCTCGCGACAGGACCCGCGACGTGCCGCTTGCGTCGATGTACCAGCGCGCGTCGATCACCTGCCCGTTGGCCGTCGCGATCGAACGGACGCGACGACCATCCGCCTGCACCTTCGCCACCCGCTCCCAGATGAAGTCGATGCCGAGCGCGGAGGCGTGCTCGCAGACACGGGCGTCGAGCGCCGTCCTGTCGACGTGTAATGTGATGGTTTCGAAGCGGAGCGGCGCGCGGCGGATGACCGGTGGTGGCGTGGCCCGCCACTCCGCCTTCCCGATTTCGCGCACGGCAATCTTCGCCTTGCGCGTCGCGATGCCGTCAGCGAGCAGCGCGTTGGTGTCGAGGCCGAGACGACGGAGCAGGCCGGGAGTCGACCAATCCAGCGACTCACCGACCTTGCGATGCGGATACGGCCGCGCGTCCACGCACACCACGCGCATTCCGGCTCGTCGCAGCAGGATGCCCGCAGCAAGTCCCGCGATGCCGGCGCCGATGATGGCCGCGTCGTGGCGCGAGCCGTTCATGGTGAACCGGCGGCGTGCTCTTGAAGGTCCATGCGTCCGACCTCGCCAGCCTTCATCAGGGCGGATCGGAACAGGATCGGCCCGATTGTCTCGTGAATCGTGATCATCGCGAGCACGAGCGCGTAGAGGCGTCCACCCCAGTCGGGGAACTCGGCGTTGATCAGGATCACCAGGCCGAGCGTCACCCCCGCCTGCGACACCAGACCCATCCACGCGAGCGTCGGCGGCTCGCCGGTCAACCCCGCCACGCGGGCACCGATGCTGGCGGTCCGGCGAATCAACAGGAGGCGTACGACGGACACGGCCAGCGCGAAGATGCCGACCTGCGCGAGCGCGTCGAGGTGCAGGTTCGCGCCGGCGGCGGCGAAGAACAGCACCAGCACGGGTAGCGCGCCTCGTTCCACGGCCTGCCGCAGCGCATCGCCCTCCGGCGGCGCCATGTTCTCCACGACGAGGCCGGCGGCCAACGCCGC
>CAYRAE010000005.1:0-34236 GCA_964422175.1 uncultured Luteitalea sp.
AACCGGCAACCGGCAACCGGCAACCGGCAACCGGCAACCGGCAACCGGCAACCGGCAACCGGATTGTAAGCACTACCACACAGGTGTAGCCGCCGGATTTCATCCGGCGGACGGCGATCACTGACTGCCGGACAAAGTCCGGCAGCTACACCTGACTCGTCAGTCCATCCTCTTCCTCGGCAACTGCGTCAGCTGACGAAGCGCGGGCAGGCCCATCAGCGTCAGGGCCAGCCAGAACAGGGGCCAATTGAATCGCGTCGGCAGCACTTGCACGACGGCCTCGCGGCCATGCGGCAGCGCGCGCCAGGCGTCGACCATGAAGATGCCGAGCGCCAGGGCGATCCCGGCGCCGCCAAGCACCCACGCCCATCGCGGATCGTTCGCCTCATCGTCGGACTGCGTTGCGAGCGTGCCCCACACGATCATCAGCAGCGCGATGCTGACAGGCGCGAGCACGGGACCCCACCATGGGAGCGGCAGCAGAAACAGGATGTCCCAGTCCAGCAGCGTTCTCGGCCAGCCGGAGATGACGCGCAGGAAGACGTAGTAGAAGACGTCCCAGATCCCGAATGCCAGCGCGGCGTATCCGACACGGCGCCGCCACGTGCGCCCGGCGAGGACGCCCAGCGTGCCGATCATGACCAGCGTGGCCGCCTCGCGCCACAGCTCCACGTTCCCCAGCGCACCGTGCATCGGCAGTGGATTCGCCTGGTACGGCTCGACGCGTTCGACAAGCGTACGGATGTAGAGGACCGTGGCCGCCTCCATCCACGCCATGGCGATCGCGAACCCGGCGACCGTCGCCCATCGCGCCCGCTCCGAGCAGTGGTCAGTCATGGGTCACGATTATATGAAGAGAACTCTGTAATGAAAAGTATTGACGGCAATGCCGAATGACCGTCCGCGCCGCCATCGGCGCCAGCGGCTGGAGGTGATGCCGAATGACGAATGCTGAATGTCCGTGCCCGGTGCCTCTTGCATTCCCGGCATCGCGGCATTCCGGCATTACTTCGGCAGCCCCGGCGTCACGCGCAGCGCGTTCTCGTAGTAGACCTTCTTCAGCACCGCGTCGGGGAGTTCCATGCCGTACAGCTTCCAGAACGCATGGTAGTTGCGGTAGTAGTCGAAGTATTCGTCGCCGGTCTCGAAGACGCGCCAGTAGTACGGGTACTCGCGCGGCTCGTAGGCGTCCTTGCCGAACAGGATGCGGTCCTGGTACTTGATGAAGAACTCGCGTGCCGATCGCGGGGCGCGGCCGAATTCGTAAAGCACCGCTGACACTTCGAGCACCATGTTCGGCAGTGCGTCGAGCGCGGCAGCGGCGCGCTTCAGGTCGTGCCCGTAGTAGCCGAAGTGCGCGGCGATGTACCGCGTCTTCGGGTTGGCGGCGAACATCCGCTCGCGCTCGCCGAGCAGGTCCTCGAACGACGGCTGCCCGGGGGCGTTGTTGCGACGGCTCGGGAAGAGCGCCAGTTCCAGCCACCGCTCGTTGCGGTGGTCCATCGGCGCGAAGAACTCCATCGGCTCCGCCGTGTGGATCAGCACCGGGATGTCCAGTCGCGCGCATGCCTGCCACACCGGGTTCAGCACCGGGTCATCGAGCTTCAGGCGGCTGCCATCGCTGCGGCGCGTGGTGAGCCCGAGGTTCTTGAAGATCTTCAGGCCGATCGCGCCGTTGCGGACCGACGCCTCGAGATCGGCCACGGCCTTCTCGGCCCAGCCCGGCGCATCGGCGCCGTCCCAGTTCACGTTGGCGAACACGCGGAAGCGATTGGGATGGGCGCTCGCCTTGATGAAGTCGGTCTTCTGCTTGATGGCGTCCGGACTCGCGCCGCCACTGAGGTTCACGAGCACGCGCACGTTCAGCGCGTCGAGCTCGCCGATCAGTCGTTCGATGGTCCCGGCTGTCGGCCCCGTGTGACTGTGGATGTCGACGACGGGGAACTTCGCCCGGGGGACCAGATGCGTCTCCGTCACCAGCGTCGAGCGCGGACGGTAGTCGAGGATGCTCGGCGGCGGCAGCTCCGGCGCCTGGCATCGTCCGGCGCGCACTTCCGTCGTGCCTGGTGGACACTGGCCGTTGGCGTCGGGCGCCGTCGCGGGTCCGCCGCCGCGAGGCTGCGCGACGACGCCGAGCGTGACGGCGATGATGGCGAGCGCGATGAACCCGACGAGGGGAGAGCGGTCCGTGGCCATGCGCAGACTCTACCCCGGCTGTCGTCGCGCGGCGAGTGCGTGAGGCGCGTTCGTCCGGGATCCGTGGCGCCGCTCGTGCGGATGTGCGTATGCTTGAGCTTCCCGGGACCCACATGCACGACCACTGGTCCGACGTCCGCTTCATCTTCCAGGAGGCTTCCGAGCGCGATGGCGTCGCGCGAGAGAGGACACCGACGCTGGCCGCGCGGCTTGCGCAGTGCGCCGCCGATGGAGGCGCGTCGTGACACGTCAGGACATCGCGCCGCTGCTGGTGGGTACGGCCGCGGGCGAGGAAGAGGCGGCCGCGCGGCTCTTCGCGATCGTGTACGACGAGTTGCGCCGGCTGGCGGCGTCGGCGCTGCGCCGGGAACGCGCCGATCACACACTGCAGCCGACGGCGCTCGTGCACGAGGCGTTCCTGCGCCTGGTGGACGTGCCGGAGGAGCAGTGGCACGACCGCGGCCACTTCGTGGCGCTGGCCGCGCGGGCGATGCGACGCGTGCTCGTGGACCACGCGCGCGGGCGCAACACGCTGAAGCGCGGCAAGGCCGACCTGCGCGTCCCGTTCGAAGGCGTCGACGTGGCGGCGGGGGAGCCGACAGGCGTCGATCTCGTCGCGCTCGACACGGTGCTGGAACGCCTGGCCGTCCTCGACCCGCGTCAGGCCCGCATCGTCGAACTCCGCTTCTTCGGCGGCCTCACCGTCGACGAAACAGCCGTCCTTATCGGCACCTCCACCCGCACCATCAAGCGCGACTGGCAGATGGCGCGCGCCTGGCTGCGGCGGGAACTGGCAAGAGACGCAGGGGAGTGAGGATGCCGGGAATGCCGCGATGACGGTAATGCCGGGAATGCCGCCGTCCACCTCCTCCGTCCTCGTTCCTCCGTCCTCCCTTGGGGCCGTGGCCCCGCTCCTGCTGCGTTTGCGCATTGTCTAGTCGAAGAACTCGCTCATCCGTGAGCTCTTCAGTAGACAAATGTCACCTGAAAAGAAGACAAACGAGAGCGATCGAGGCGCCGGCGTAGCAACGGCCGGGGATCCGACTCATCAATTGAGCGTGCAGGGGCGTCTGCGCGGCACCGGGGCGGACCGGGTGCGGCTCCAGGCGTGGGCGCGTTCCACGACGGCACCGCACAGGCTCGTCCTGCGCAGCCAGATCGTCCTGCACCTGCTCGACGGGCGCAGTCAGGTGCGCGTGGCGCGTCTGCTCGGCGTGTCGCGCGACACCGTGTGCCGCTGGGAGCGCCGCTTCGCGGCCGAGGGGGCCGACGCCCTTCGACACGACAGACCCGGACGCGGCCGTCGCCCGGGACGCAATACCACACATGTCGCCCGCGTGATCGAGGCCCTGCGCACGGCACCGGAAGGGTCGTGGAGCGTGCGCCGACTCGCCGCGCACGTGGGCATCAGCGCCGCGTCGGTGCAGCGCATCTGGCGCGACGTCGAACGCCGCGACGCGCAGTCGGGCTGCCTGTCAGGACAAATCGTGAGTCGCGACACCCGCGCGGCGGAGTCGTTCGCTGGCAAGGACCTTGCCCCTGTCGGTCGTGATCTCGTGCGTCGCTCCACCGTGTCTCAGGAAGAGTCCTCATGTCGATGATTCACCGTTTCCTCGTCGGTTCACTCGCCGCTCTGGCGCTGGTCGCCACCAGTTCCACGACCTTCGCCGCGCCCATCTTCGTGGGTCAGTTGTCGGGAGATGACTATCCCACTGGCCTGCAGCTGACAGTGTGGAACTTCTCGGCATCCTGGCCGGACGCAGGGGACGTGTTCGAAGACCTGAGACTCGAGGTGAGGAACCAAGACGGTGATCTGCTGGCGGATTACGACAGGTCGCGTCTTGACGTCAACGACTTCTGGAGTCCGGATTTCGAGCCCGGTGCGGTAGTCGTTGTTTTCGGACAGGCCTATTCGGTCGCGCTGTCACTGACATTCAGAGGCCAACTGCTTTCAGCGTCGTTGTTCTCCTGCGCACTCGACGCTCAGGACGCCGAAGGGTGCTTTGTAGACGTGGACTTGGGCGATGAGGTGTGGCGACTGGCTGGCGCGCCGATCATGTACACCCCCACCTCCACGCCAATCCCTGAATCGCCAGCGTTCCTGCTTCACGCCGCATCGGCAGTCAGCGCACTCGCAGCGGTACGTCTGCGTCGCCGCCGGCGGACCACGCACACCTCCTGACGTCTCGCTCCACCCAACGCTTTGCCCGCGCTGTACCTGCTCGATATGAGACACAAGGGATTGACCGCCGCCATCCTGCTGTTCCTCGCGATCCTCGCGGGGGCCGGCCATCAGGTGCGCCTTCAGGCAGGCACGCTGACGCTCGTCGAGCCCGGCCGCGTGTCGGCCGGCGTGGTGGTCAGTCTGACAGGCACGGGGTTCGCGACAACGGCAACGGCCAACGACGTCACGTTCACGCCGGCGGGCGGCAGCGCCGCGACGGTGCGCGGGAGCGCCATCGCAACGGTCAACGCGGCGCAGGGCATCCGCCGCCTGTCTGTCGTCGTTCCGGCGCTTCCGCTGGGGCAGGCGTCCATCCGCGTGCGCAACACGACGACGGGTGAAGAGAGCACCACGGCGTCGGTCACGATCGTCAGCATCACGCCGTCGATCACCACGCTCCAGCAGGGTGAGTCGCGCGAGATCGTTGTCACGGGCTCGCCCGACGCCGGGTTCACGTCGGGCGCTCGCGTGGCGCTTGGTGCGGGCATCACCGTCGGCACGGTGACCGTCGCCTCGCCGACGAGCCTTGTCGTGCAGGTGTCTGTCGCGCAGGACGCGGCGCTCGGTGTGCGCAGCCTCGACGTCACGTCGCCGGGTGTTCTTGCACGAGACAGAAGCATCAGCGTTGTCGCGCCATCGGCCATCAACGCGGCGCCAGCGGTGAACGCAGGGTCCGATCAGGCTGTCACGCTGCCTGCGGTTGCCACGTTGAACGGCACCGCGAGTGACGATGGGCTGCCGACGGGCAGCACGTTGGCGTTGCAGTGGTCGCAGGTGAGTGGGCCGGGCACGACAACGTTCGGCGCGCCGACGAGTGCGAGCACGACGGCGACGTTCACCGCAGCGGGCACGTACGTATTGCGTCTCACGGCGAGCGACGGCGAGCTCAGCGCAAGCAGCACGGTGACCGTCACTGTCACCGCGGCTCCTCCGGAGAACGCGGCGCCCACCGTCGATGCCGGTGCCGATCAGGCGGTGACGCTGCCCGCTGCCGCCACGTTGAACGGCACCGCGAACGACGATGGACTGCCGGCTGACGGCGCCCTGGCGTTGCAGTGGTCGCAGGTGAGCGGTCCAGGCTCGACGACGTTCAGCGCACCGGCAAGCGCGAGTACCTCCGCGACATTCTCGACAGCGGGAACTTACGTATTGCGGCTCACCGCGAGCGACGGCCTGCTGAGCGCGAGCGACACGGTGACGGTCACCGTTGCGGAACAGGGCGGCGGAGGCGTCGACCCGACGCCCGCCAACCGCGCGCCGGCTGTCGACGCAGGTGTCGATCGCGTCGTGACGCTACCCGCCGGCGTCACGCTCGACGCGCAGGTGACCGACGACGGCTACCCGGCACCGCCGGCGTTGCAGATCACCTGGGAGCAACTCTCCGGACCGGCGCTGGCGACGTTCGCCACGCCAACCCAGGCATCGACCGCCGTGTTCTTCCCGAACGCCGGCGTCTACGTGCTGCGCGTCCATGCGAGCGACGGCATCCTCTCGTCGTCCGACGAGGTGCGCGTCACTGTCAATCCGGCCCCGCAACCGGCGAACGCTGCGCCCGTCGTCACGGCCGGCGTACCTGCCACCATCGTCCTGCCCTCGCCGATGGCGTTGAGCGCCACGGTGACCGACGACGGCACGCCGACGCCGGCGCGGCTGGTGATCACCTGGAGTCAGGTGAGCGGTCCCGGCGTTGCGGTGATCGCCGATCGCGGCAGCGCGTCGACGAGCGCGACGACCACCGTGGCCGGTACGTACGTCTTCCGCGTGACGGCTGACGATGGGGCGCTCGCGGGATCGGCGGAGATGACGGTAGTGGTGCAGCCGGCGCCACCGCCCGTCAACGCGCCGCCCACGATCAGCGTGGCGGGCGATGCCCGCGTGACGCTGCCCGACGCCGCGATGCTGCGCGCGACGGTCTCCGACGATGGCCGTCCGACGACGGCGCCGCCGGCCGTGTCGTGGTCGAAGGTGAGCGGGCCTGGTGTGGCGGTGTTCGCCTCGCCGGCGGCCGCCTCGTCGGCCGTGACGTTCTCGCAGGCAGGTACTTACGTATTGCGCGCGACGGCCAGCGACGGCCTGCTCTCGACGAGCGCCGACGTCACCGTCATCGTCGACGCCGCACCGCCCACCAACACGATGCCGCGCGTCGACGCGGGACCCGACGTGCGCGCGGTGATGGGCACGCCGCTGCCGCTCGTCGGTCAGGTGCAGGACGATGGCCTGCCGAGTGGATCGTCGCTGTCGGCGCAGTGGTCGATGGCGATCGGTCCGTCGACGGTGTCGTTCGCCGCCGCGGGCAGTCTCACCACGACGGCCACGTTCGGCATGCCTGGCCGCTACGTGCTGGAACTCGTCGCGAGCGATGGCGAACTCGTCGGCAGCGACACGCTCGTCGTCACCGTCGTGCCCGCGGAGGGCGACGACCTGCTGGCGCCCGTCATCACGCTCGATGGCCCGACGCGTGCGCTGCCAGGCACCGAGGTGCGCATCACGGCTCGCCTGTCCGATGACGTGGGTGTCACGCGGGTGACGTTCTTCGTCGATGGCGAACCGCGTGAACCCCAGACGAACGCGCCGTTCGCCACGCTCGTGCGCCTGCCAGACGTGGCAGCGCCGGGGCAGGTCGTGCGCGTACGCGCCACGGCGCAGGACGCGGCCGGGCACGTCAGCGCCGACGAACTGGCGATCACGATCGCCTCGACGCCCGACGTCACGCCGCCGGAGCTCGACCTGCGCACGCCCGAGGCCACGCGGCCCGGCGACACGGTGACGGCGCTCGCCCTGGCATCCGACGAATCAGGAGTCGCGCAGGTCGAGTTCTTCGTCGACGAGGTGTCGGTAGGTGTCGACACCGATGCCCCGTACGAGTGGCAGTACGCGGTGCCGGCGTCGAGACCGGCAGGCCCGCTCGCCATTCGCGCGGACGCCGTCGACAACGCGGGTAATCGCGCGTCGGTCACGCGCGTCGTGCAGGTGACGGCCGACGCCGATACCACCGCGCCAACAGTGTCGGTGTTCGCACCTGCCACGGCGTTCGGTGGCGCAACGGTGCAGGTCGAAGCCGTGGTCACCGATCCGGGCGGCGTGGCCGGCGTCACGTTCTCGATCGCGGGCCTGACGATCGACGATCTGCGCAAGGCGCCGTGGAGCGTGCCGGTGTCCGTTCCCGATCTGCCTGTCGGAACCACGCTGCCGGTCACCGCCGTCGCGCGTGACTTCTCCGGCAACACCGCCAGTGCCTCGGCGACGATCACGATCGTCGATCGGCCGATCACGGGCGTGGGCCTCGTCACCGGACGCGTGTTCGACGATCGCTCGGGCCTGCCGCTGGCGGGTGCGCGTGTGGCGATCACCTCGGGTGCACCCGGTGGTCCCGTCTCGTTCAGGCGCGACATCGTCAGCGACGCGGCGGGCCGCTATCAGGTGGACACGCCGGCGGGCGCCGTGCGCGTGGTCGTCCAGTTGGACGGCTACGTGCCGACGACACGCCTCGTCGCCGTCGCGGCGGGTGCCATCGCATCTGTCTTCGACTCACGCCTCACGCCGCGCGGCACCGCCGTCCCTCTCATGTCATCGGCGGGTGGCGCGCTGACGTCGGGCGGACATCGGCTCGACGTGGCTGCCGGGGCCATCGTGGGATCGGCGGCGCTGACGCTCGCGCCCGTGTCGGGCCAGGGACTCACGGCCCATCTGCCGGCCGGGTGGACGCCTGTTGCCGCGGCGCACGTCGGTCCTGACGCGCAGGCATTCGTGCTGCCCGCGTCGCTCTCGATGCCGCTCGGCGTGTCGGTGCCCGCCGGGCGCACGCCTGCGCTCGTGCAGTGGGATGCCGCGGCGGAGCAGTGGCGTGTCGTGTCCAGTGCCGTCACCGTGGCGTCCGGTCGTATCGAACACAGCGTCACGCGCGGCGGCCAGTATGTTGTCGTCCTCGCCGACGTGCTGCCGCTGGCGCCACCCGCCGCGATCGCCGGCGAGCTGCTTGCCGGCGTGCCGCGTCCGGAGGCGAGCGACAGCGTCGCGAGCGCCGTGACGCCCGATCCGCGCGTGCTCTTCGCGTCGCCAGACGCGCGATCGATGGTGACGGGCACCGTCACGTCTGCCGCACCGGCGACCAGCGGTCTGTTCCTGCACGTGGCGCTCGACGAGACGTACGCGTTCGTCGACGGCGAGCGGTGGCGGCCGGTGGGTCGCCTGCAGGACGTGGTGCTCTATCAGCGCCCGGCGGCGCCACTCACATCGGAGGCGACGGTACCTGTCGGACCGTCGCGCGCGTTCGATCCGCTCTCGCTCCAGCGCGGCGTCATCAGCGTCGAACTGCGTATCCCGATCGCGCTCACCGGCGGCAGCATCGTCGGGAGCGGCGGCGGGACGGTGCAGGGCGACGATGAAGTCGAACTGGCGATTCCCGCGGGAGCCGTCGATGCCGCGACGCAGATGGCCGTGCGTCGCGTACCCGTCGACTCGCTCGGCCTGACGCTGCCCATCGGCGTGACGGCGCTCGACGCCATCGACGTGCTCGTGACGAGTCTCACGCAGCCGGCCAGCCTGAGCCTGCCCGTCCCCGCGGGACTGACGGACGCGACGCGCGTCGTTGTCGCGCGCCTCACGGAGATCAACGGGCGATCCGTCTACGAACTCGCGGGTCTTGCCGCCGTTGTCGGCGGCCGCGTGCAGGTGGTGCTCGAGGCCGACGGACAGCCGACGGGTCTGCCTGGGATCCGCGCCGCCGGCACGTACGTCCTGCTCCAGGCACCGAGTTCGCTCGGCTTCGCCGCGGGTCGCGTTGTCGATCCGGTTGGCGCCGCGGTGGTCGGCGCGGTCGTGACGCCGAGCACGCTGCCCGTGGTGTCGGTCTCGACGGCGGCTGGCGCGTATTTCGTCGCGGCGCCGAATGGCGCTGTCGTCGTGGCCGCGGCGGACGAACAGCGCGGCGATCGTGGCGAGCGGCCGGCGTTCCTGACGGCGCGGACGTTGACGCCGCTGACGCTCACGATCGTGCCCGTTCCGCCGCAGATCACGGCGGTGCGTCCGGCTAGCGATGCGCGCGGCGTGCTCGTCGACGACCGCGTGACCGTGACGTTCTCCGAGCCCGTTGCCGCGAGCAGCGTGACGGGCGCTGTCCGTCTGGTCGGGCCCGGCGACGTCGACGTGCCGTTCACCACGGCGCTCACGCGTGGCGGCACCGTGCTCGAAGTGCGTCCCGTCGCCGCGTTCGAGACGGCCTCGCGCTATGTCCTCACCGTCTCGACGGCCATCACCGACCTGACGGGGCACGCCCTGCAGTCGGCGCTGACGAGTGCGTTCAGGACCGTGGACCTGTCGGGTCCGGAGGTGCCGCCGCCGGGCACCGTCACCGCGTCGGTCCCTGACGCCGGTGGTCGCGTCACGGTGACGGGCGCGCCGGGCACGGCGGTCCCCGGCACGCGCGTGTTCGTGGAGAACATGACGCGGGGCACGAGCACGCTCGCGCTCGCGATCGCCGACGGCAGCTTCGCGACGGGGCTCGTCGCGTCAGTCACCGATGTCTTACGCGTCAGAATCGTCGACGAGGACGAGCACGCGACGATCGTGGCCATCGAGACGATGCGGCAGCAGAACCCTGACGGGTCCGTGTCGCAGGCGGTGTCGGCGGCGGGTGGCGTTGTCGAAGGACCGGAAGGCACGCGCGCGTCGATCAAGCCCGGCACGTTCCCCGCGGGGACCGTCGTGACGATGAAGGCCGTGCCGGTGGAGGACTTCCCGCGGCAGTTGTCCGAGGCCGAGCGCGTGAACTTCAGCCTGGAGAAGGCGATCAGTCTCGACTTCGCCGGCGCGACGCCGGAGCACTACGTCGACGTCTCGTGGCCCGCGGGCCCGGAGGACAAGCCGACCGATCAGTGGGTGCTCACCGAGTCGATCTTCGTCAACGGCGAGTGGGCGATGAATGTGACCGACACGGTGAAGTACCGCGACGGCCGCCTGACCACCGCGTCGCCGCCGTGCCCCGGCGTGACGGCCGCCGCCGTGTACGGCCTGCTCAAATCGGTGGTGCCGTACGGCCTGAATTACGCGCAGATGTACGCCGACGGCCGCTACAAGCTGAAGATGTCGATGGAGGTCTTCCAGGGGGCCCCGATCGCGATCCCGTACGCGGCCTTCAGCACCGAACTGCCCACATCGGTCTGCTTCCCGGCGTTCGTCGGACGGATGTCGATCACGCCGAACACCACGCAGGTCACTGTCTCTGGCGATGATCTGCGGCCGTCGGACTCGGCGCTCGAGGTGGAGGTGAAGGGCCGGTCTACCGCACTGCGGTTCGAGCGCCGCGTCGCCCCGTTCCACCTGCGCGTCCACGGCTTCAGGAGCGACGCGTTCAGCGTGTATGCCATCGGGTCCGGGAACTCTGGCGAAACCAAAGTCTTCCCGACGCGCCATGACGACGAGCGGGACTTCATCCACGTGGCCGCGTCCGACAAGCAGACGATCGACGTCCACTTCGAGGCGTCCGGCGCCTCCTCGCCCGTCACACTCGTTGTCGATCCTGACGACCTCCACGCGCCTGTGACAGCGTTCAAGATCGTGGCCGTCAGGGCCGGCGTTTCCCGCATCGTGCCGGTCGCCGACCAGAAGATGACGGTGAACGTGCCGGGTGCGGCTGGTGACGTCGTCGCCGTCAAGGCGGGGATTCCCAGTTACTACGGCGGGCTGTTCGATCTCTTCGCGTTCCGGGATGTGCCTTTCGTGCCGTTCCAGGCGGTCGGTCCCGGCAATCTGGTGCTGCGCGCGTCGCCGGGCACCATCGATCCGCCGCGCGAGGAGATGGGCGGCGTCTCTGGACCCGCCAGGACCCGCCTCTACCTCGCGTCAGACGAGGCGGGAATCGGCATCGACATCCCATCGGACGCGATCGTGCAGGGTGGTCTGGAGTTCCCGTTCACCGGACCCGAAGGCGCGACGTACAGGGTCGTCACCGAGTACGACACACGGCCACCCTATTCGGTCGAGCTCCCGACGGTGAAGTACGTCCTGCGCAACGTCAACACGGGACAGGTCCTGAAGACGATCTTCGGCCAGGCACCGCCGCGCGACGAACCCGTCGAACTTCCGCCCCTGACCGACGACGACGTCAGTCCCACGCTGCTGTCCGCGCCGTCGCGGATGGACACCTTCGATCCGGCGGGCCTGCTGACGTTCAGGTTCTCGGAATCGATGAACGTGGAGAGCCTCCGCAAGGCGATCGAGGTGATGTCGGGCGACACGAAGGTCGCCGGGCAGGTCCGGGTCTCCGACCAGAACCGGGTGGCCACGTTCGTGCCAGACGTTCCATTGGAACTCGACAAGAGGTACACGGTCGTGGTGCGTGGCGCGCTCGACCTGGCCGGCAACGCCCTCGCCGACAGCGCGACGTTCCTCGTCAACACGTTCCAGCCGCGATCGCTGTCGTTGCCGGACGCGCAGGAGACGCCGGAGGGTGTCTTCAAGGACACGGCGTGGTTGTTCCGTGACGATGGGACCACGCGGAAGAGACATCTCTTCACCGTTTCTGGCAGCAGGCTGAACAATGTGCAGTGGTTCGACGGGACCGACCCGGCAAAACCGGCGTGGCGGGGCGTGAACACGGGGACGGAGCTCCTGCAGCGTATCGCGGCCGTCGACACGGACAAGATCCCGGCGCTCGGTGCGGGCAAGCAGATGCTGCTGGCCACGACGTACTTCAACGTCAACCGCAGCGGTATCCAGTTCTTCCGGGCCACCGAGCCGGGTTCTCTTGACTACATGGGAGGCATGACCCTCTCGAACAGCTCCATCGAGCTGGCCGGGTACGCGCGCAACGTGGTGCTGCACGAAGTGAGCTATGGCGTCGTGGCGATGGTCGCCCTCGAGAACCACGGTGTGGTGGCTCTCGGCGTGACCGATGCCATCGCCGGCAACGGGCGTGTGCGCACCACCTATCCGATGCTGCGCGTCAAGGACATCGCTCGATACAGGGAGGGCGTGGTCGCTGTCGGTCAGGGCTCCGACAACAAAGGCGCGTTCGTGGTGCTCGGCGAGTCACTCAACCAACTCGCCGTCGGTCCGCACGAGCCGTTCGGCCAGTTGCTGCCGACAGTCGTCACGGTAGGCGAGGGCGTACACATCGACCTCAATCATGACGGCGAGCAGCAGGCCGACGAGCGGATGGACATCGCCGTCGTTGGCACCCATCAGTCGATCGTGGTCGTGCGGATCGCCAAGGCCAACGGCGAGCCTGACGCGTATCGACTCCTGGACATCACGGTCGGCGGCGCGGTCAAGCAGATCGAGATCGACCAGGAGCGGTCGCGCGCGATTGCACTCGTGGACTCGGGAGCGGGGACGTTCCTCAAGATCATCGATCTCGCCCGAGGGGAGATCGATCCTCCCGACGGCCAACCGGATCCACGGATCATCTTCAGCCGTTCGTACCCGCAGGGTGCCAACGGGATGCGCCTGGACCGGACCACGGGGCTCCTATACATCATGACGCCCTCCATGCTCGACACATGGCTCGTCGCCGATCGCTGCTGCGACCTCGGCGTCGAGTTGACGGCCGACCTCGACAAGAAGGCGCGCGGCGCCGTGTCCGGCAATCTCGGCGACGTCCTCGCCAAGGAGTTGTCGGCCATCAAGCGCGGCGTGGTGCTCGGCCTCGCGCGCGCGGAAGAGACATGCCCGGGGTTCGACGTGAGCAAGCTCCGCCTGCTCGAGTCAGGCAGTTCGGCGTGTCTCTGGGCGGCCGATCCCGTGCGCGCGTGCGGATCCAACTACCAGCCGCTCGTGAGCGATCACGACATCTCCACGTTCATGCCCGACGAGTGGTACCAGGCGCAGGTCCCCGATCCGAACTGGGACGGCGAAGGTGAGCGGCGCTCGGTGTCGCTGGCTGCCTGCGTGGTGACGGGCCTGAGCGATCCGTTCGTCGATCCGATCACCGAACAGCCCAGAGCCGTCGGCAATACGGGGGTCGTCTTCAAGGACATCTCGTTCATCCCCAACTTCTCGCGAGACCTCGAGACCATGGAATACCGCCTCGAGCGGACGATCCAGGGACTCCCCGGCGACGCCGACAACGACCTGGCGATGGGCCGCCAGTTGCTCGCGATGAAGCACCTGACCGAGGCGTACGGCGTGGACCTGCGCGGGACGGAAGGCTACAGGTCCGCGTATGCCGCCGTGATGGTGGACGAGGCGGGGTTCGAGGAGAAATTCCAGCGGTTCCGCGACGTGACGGGCATTTCCGGCGCCGAGGGGTACGAGTGGGGCGTGCTGATGGAGTTCATGCTCGCCAAGGCCAAGGTGCTCCTGCGTTTCCGTGGTGCGAGCGACGAGCGGTCCACGTTCCACGACCTCTGGGTGAAGCAGTACCACACGGCGGCGAAGGCGGGAATCCGCGCCGCCGCCGCGCGCATCGTGGCGCACGAGGGGGCTCGCAAGATCTTCCTCGCGCTGCGTCGCGAGGAAGGCACCGAGGCAGACGGCCTCAAGGTGTTCCGCAAGAACGCCTGTCTCGTCTATCAGAAGTCCGTCCGTCCGTTCAAGTGGCCATCGAAGGCGTGTGGCTCGATGGAGGAGTACGTTGCGGCGACGGCCGTGCGTGCCATGGAGAAAGGACTCTTCAACGAGGAAGAGGTGCTGCAGATCAACGAGTTCTATCGCGTGAAGTCCGACGAACAGCCGATCGCCACCGAGCGCGAGGCCGACGCGTTCATCTCGCGCGTGTACCACTTCGTGATCGGCACCAAGGTCCGGACGTGGCCCGTCTATCAGACGGCGCTTGTCGGCGACCCGCGAGCCTCGGAACGAGAGGCCAATCGTGTGTATGCCGAAGGGAGTGGACCCGGCGGCAGGGGTGCGGAAGGCGGACGCATCACGGAGGTGCTCGAGAACACGAAGGTCACCGTGGCGCCGAAGGTCTACAACCGCGGCTTCATGAGCGCGCCAGACGTGTACCTGCGCGCGTACATCGCGCCTCTGGGGGGAGACGGGGCACCCGCGTGCGTGGGCGAGGACTCGGAGGGAGACGATCCCGACCCGGCGCTCCGTGACAGGTGTCGTATCGCCTTGAACCTCCCCGGCGGCTCACTCATGTTCCCCGCGTATCGCCACGCGACGACGGGCAAGTACATGCCGGTGCCGACGAGCCGGTCCATCGACGCGTTCCCGCTCAAGGTGGACCAGAACGACTACGGGCAGGTCGGGTACATCGCCTTCACGCTCGACCTCCCGGAGCGGTCCGCCAACGAGGCCGACCGCACCAACAACGTGGCGGGCACGTTCTTCTACATCCTCAATCCGATCGTGGCCGCCGCGCCGGCCATGCCGGCCAACGTGCCCACGCACGTAGACCCATCGCTGCTCGCACCCGATCCGTATTGCATCGCGGCGCCGCAGTTGACCGTCACGCAGTCTGTCCTACTCGACGGCCAGGAGTACGGCAGCCCCGTCTCGACGTATCTCGGAGCGAATTACACGCTGCGCATCGCCGTGACGAACACGGGCGGCACTCCCGTCGACAACGTCCTCGCGGGGACGTCGCTCCAGGGCAGCCACGTCTCGATCGGCGGGATCGCACCGGGCGCCACCAAGGTGCGAGAGATCCCGATGGTGATGCCGGTCGAGCCCGCGAACCTGGAATCGGTCGCGACAGCGATGGCGCCGGCGATGGGCATGTCGACGGCGTCGATGCTCAGGATCGGCGCCCGGTGCGAGCCGATGATCACCGAGCTGGAGCCCGATCCCAACCCGCTCGTCTCCACGGTGAGGATGGGCGGCCGGGCGGTGCGTCACTACATGGCGCTCCATCCTGTCACGCTCGAGCCCGTCGCGAACGTGACGGCGATGTTCAGTGGCGACGGCGGTACGAGCCTCGACGGGTACACGTTCGTGTCGGACGAGAAGGGCCTGTTCACGACCGTCGTGGCGTCGAGCAAGAACCCGATCGCGGGGATCGCCATCCCCGCGCGGAACGAGACGCGTCTGGAGACGTGGACGCTCACGTCCGTCAACGGACGGGCGCCCGTGTGCAACGCCGAGAAGAAGTTCGCCGTGCAGTCGCTGGGGACGTTCCCCTACCAGCCCAGCATCGAAGCGGGGGCGGCCATCAGCGTCGGCCTCAAGGTGTTCGGCAAAGGGCTGTCGGCCGACTTCGGCGGCGCGTACCGTGTCGAACTACCGTCGACACCGCTGGACCTGGATCCGGCCGGAGCCGGTCGGACGACGATCGAGCCATCGGTCGAGAACATTCAGGGCGTCACCTGGGAGCGCAAGGCGGAGGTCGGCATCAGTGGCGATCTCGGCTGGGGAGGGGTTTCGGCCTCCAGCGAGTTCAAGGGTGCCCAGTGGCAGGCCAAGGGGCTGTCGTTGAAGGCCAGCGGCAAGGCGTCGGCCACGCAGGCGTACCGCTACCACTTCGCCGCCAATCCTGCGAATTTCGGCACGATGGGCCTGGACTGGCCGTTCCTCGTGTTGTTGTTCCCCAACATGTCGGAGGCCGACGCCTCCCAACTCAACTTCCTCGTCAATTTCGGCACCGACCAGCACATGAAGAAGGCGCTCGAGCAGGAGATGGGCGAGCTCTTCGATCCGGAGAAGGCCTACCGCGAGTACCGGAATGCACGCGTCGCAGGTCTCGCGCTGAGCGCGGAAGCGGCAGCCGAGGGCTTCAACGGAACGATCGATTTCGTGGACAAGTCGAGCGGCCCCAAGGGCGAGGAGAACAAGACGTCTCCGTTCTTCAGCGCGCAGGCGGGCGGCACCGCCTCGGCCTCCGTGGCATACGAGAAGTTCGAGCACCTGATCCCGGGGCGGGTCATCGACGAGGACGTGCCCACTGACCTCGTCCACACCATCGACATCCAGGGCAAGTACGACTGGAAGTCCAGTTACACCACGAGCCTCGAGAAGGCCAAGGGCGAGATCGACGGGAGTGGCGCGCCGGATGTCGCCAAGGAGAAAGCCGTCGACTACCTGAAGTGGGTGGAGAGCCGGCTGTCCAACAGCGAGACGGGGGCTTTCGACGGCGGCATTCGCTTCCGTGTCTTCGCCCGGCCCCGCGAAGGGCGGTACCGGTTGTACAAGCTCGAGGTCGGGTTCAAGACGACCAAGACGTTCGGCTACATCGCGGATCCCGACACGCCTTCGGCCGACGCCGACGATCAGTACCGTCTCAACTTCGTCGTCGAAGACAAGGACGGCAAGGACGGGACAGCCGCCGACGACCAGGTCGAACAGGCCCTGTGGCGCGTCATCGGCAAGACAGGCGCCTTCGTGCAACTGCTGTCCGATGCCGAGAAGAAACGCACCAACGACTTCCTGAACGGTCTCGGCTGGAACGTCAATCTGCTGGCCGAACAGCCGTCTGTCTTCTCGGCGCAGGACCTGTACGACAACCTGATCGCGTTCGTCCGCGCGTTGTTCGACGTCTCCGAAGTGGCGACGCCGGCGACGAAGACCTACTTCTACGAGGAGGTACGTCGTGGCAAGGGTGAGACCACGGATCTCGGGGTCGGCGCGCATGCGGCGAAGATCGGCTTCTCCGTCTCACCGCTCAATCTGGAGTACGTGACCACGCACGACAGCGCGCGGGGCGTCATCGTCGGCGGGAAGGGATACCTGCTGGAGGACTACTCCGGCATCCGTGTGAATCCGCCGGACGGAGGCGCGATACTCCTGACGATCATCGCCAGCCGGCTCGATCAGGTCTATCAGGGCCTGGGAGAGCTGCTCCGCAAGGGCTGGGAGGAGACCCCGGAAGGACAACGGAAGAGCACCAAGGCGGAAGTCAGCGCCGGCAACTCCATCGACGCGAGGCTGATGCGGGTGTTCTCGATCGGCGTCGAGCCGGTCCCGGCACCGTCGCGGCCCGCGCCCTACAGGTCCAACGCCGACGCCTATCCGGCCGGCAAGCCTCACTACGGTGTGGGCGACGTCTACGTCGTGCAACCCACCGCGCCGCTGTCCGGTCCGGTGACGCTCTCGTTCACGTACGACGACGCCGAAGTGACAGGCATCGACGAGACCACCCTGCGGCTCTATCAGTTGACGGGTGCGCAGGAGTGGACCCTGGTACCCGCGACGATCGACCTCGCGGCCAATCGCGTGACGGCGTCGGTGACGCCACCGGGCGTGTACACGCTCGCCCCGCGCATGCCGGCCGGCGCCATCACCTGGAGAGTCCTCGCCTGGAACAGTGGCTCCAGCAGCACGACCATCACACTGGAGGGCACCGGTGTCAGGACGAACGACGGCAGTGCGCTCGCGCCGGGCACGTTGATGCACGTGCAACTCACCGACGTGGACGAAACGACAGCCACGTTCGGCACCGCCGACGCGTCGCCGGAGCCGGGCCAGCAGGTCCTCGCCGACGCGAACGGCCGCTTCCAGGTGGTGGTGACGGTGCCCGGCACGCACAAGTGGCTCGGCGTGCGCGGCTTCTCCGACATCGGTACCGCACTGGGGACGACGAAGGTGGTGCGGCCATGAGGATGCCGATGCGTCGGTTCCCTGGTATCACCCGCGTCGCCTGGTGGACGAGCGCGCTCGCGCTCGTCCTGGCCGCGCTGCCGTCGCTCGCGTCCGCCCAGACACCCGGGCGCGTGCTCTCGCGCGCCGAGATCGAGGTCTACGGGCTCATGCTCCGCGTGGGCCCCGAGGCGCAGACGGTGCCGAAGGACTACGCGACGATCGTGTCGGCGTACCTCCAGGTCCCCGAAGGATCAGATCCCGCGTCGGTGCCCGCGTTCGCGCCGGGCGCCGAGGTCCACGCCACGCTGCGCGGACCCGGCCTCGCGTCGCCGCGCGCGCTCGTCACGCCGCTCGGCACGCCGTTCGACATCCCCGCGCTCAACCGCGCCGGCACCTACACCCTCGACGACATCCGCCTCGTCGCCAACGGAGAGGTGTTGCTCTACGGTGTGCCCGATCGCGCACGCCTCGACGTGATCGACCAGCTCCTCGTGACGTCGGTCACCGCACGGCCCCTCACCGCGGACGAGATCCGCGAGAAGGGCATCGTCTTCGATCGATCCAGCTTCCAGGCCTACGACTTCACCGCGGCGTTCGCCATCGAGGACGGATCGCTCATCGACATCAGGTTCCCCGTCGTGTTGCCGACGTTGCTGTCGGCAGAGGCGGAGACGCGGCTCAATCTCCTCGACGTCGACGTGCCGCAGCTGCGCACGGTGCAGACGCTCATCCCCGACACGCTCAAGATCCAGGCGCGCATCCCCAACCTCAGCGTCGTCGGCTTCACGCTGCGCCTCGACGAGCAGGTGGAGTCGCAGACGCTCGTCATGCCGGCGATTCCCGGCGTGATCGTCATCCCTGGCGACATCGGGTTCCTCAACCAGTTCTTCAGCGTCACGCTGATGGTCGGCAACGTCGCGCCCGCGGGCTCGGCTCTCGCCGTGCGCGATCTGCGCGCGACGATCTCCCTGCCCGCGGGCATCGACCGCGTCGTGGGATCGGCGGACGATCCGCTGCGCCTCGCCACCACGGCCGCCGGTGTCCAGGCCGAGCGTCCCGTGTTGCAGGCCGGTCCCGACGGCAACGTGGGCACTGCCGACGACATCCTCGTGCTCGGACCCGGCCAGACGGGCTCGGCCGAGTTCCTCGTCGAGGGCCTGCGCGAAGGCACGCACGTGATCGAGATGGAGCTCGCGGGCACGCTCGACGGCCTGCCCATCGGTCCCGTGCCGGTGCGCGGCCGTGCCGCGGGTGCCGTGCTCGTGCGCAACCCGACGTTCACGCTCACCTTCACGCACCCCGACGTGGTCAACGCGGGCGAGCCGTACACGCTCGACGTCACGGTGACCAACACGTCGAACGCGCCGGCCAACTTCATCAGCCTCAACCTGTTCGGCAGCAACGTCAGCGGCGCCACGCTCACCTCGGATCCGAGCCAGGCCATCGAGCACCTCGCGCCGGGCGATTCGGCGACGGTCACCTACGGCCTCGTGGCGCAGCGCACGGGCATGGTCACCGCCGCCACGCTCGACAGCCACGAAAACGTCAGTGGACGCTTTCTCTTCAAGACGGGCGTCGGCGAGTTCGGCATCCCGCTCTCGCCCGATTCGCTGGTGCTGCCGCAGGAAGCCAACGGCCTGCCGGCGGCGCTGCGCGAAGCGACAGTGGGACTGCTCGGCCGGGCGTGGGCGGTTGCCACGGCGCCGGTGGCCGCCATCCCGCCGGACCTGACACGCTTCTCGAAGCAGGTCGTGCTCGACCGCGGCGTGCAGGCCGCCACGACGGGCCTGCGCATCTCGCTCGGCGAACCCGCGGCGCGCGCCGTGGCGGATCTGTGGCTCGACGTGCTCGGCAACGAGTTCACGCAGCTCTCGAGCCGCGTGCCCGCCGGCGACACGACGGGTCTCCTCGCGTTGCTCGAACGCGACGTCAACGGCTTCGATCTCGTGCGCCGGCGGTCCTTCCGCGGCGCGCGCTTCGGCGAAGTCGTCGGCGATCTGCTCGGCGCCGGCGAATCGATCGGCGCGCCATGGCACGCCGCGCTCGCCGGCCAGTTCACGTCGCGTCCCGGTCACGTCTCGGTGCTCCTCAGCGGTCCCGGCGCGGCAAGCGTCGACGGCGTGCTCGTCGATCCGGCGGGCCTCCGCACCGGCCGCGGCGACGATGGCGCGACGCTGCTGGAGATCCCGTCGGCCGACGCAATCGTGCTGCGCGATGGCGGCGGCACCATCGTCGGTCGTCTCTTTGCCGTGGCCGTCCCGCGGGCAGGCACGTACGACCTGCGCCTGCGCCGCGCGCCAGGCGCCGCGGCGGATGAAGCCGTCGACGTGTCGATCGTGGTGCCCACGACGACGGGGCAACTCCGATTCGCCGCCACGACGAGCGTGCTGCCGGGCGAGATCGTCGAACCCGACGCCGCGGCCGACGGGACCACGCGCGTGCGCGTGATCGGCGCGTCCGGTGCCGCGACGCGCGCGGCGGCATGGACGCCTGTTGCCGATCCCCCGCCGACAGTCGTCGCCGTTCGCCAACTCGCCTCGGCCGATCTCGCAGGCTGCTCGGGCGCGGAGTTTCCGGGCCGCCAGTATTCGACAGGCCGCGTGATCGCCGTGCTCTTCAGCGAGCAGGTGACGCCCGAGAGCGTGCAGGACGGGCTGTCGGCGGCCATCACGGCGTTCGAAGTGGGTGGCACACGCGTGACAGGCGTGGCGTTGCAGCCCGGCCGGCGCATGGCCTATCTGGCCCTGCGCGAGGGCATCGGGCCGTTCGAGCCCCGATCGCTCACCGTGGTCGACGTGCGCGACGCGGCGGGCCAGTCGACGGGAACGGTGACGGTGCCGATCGAGATCACGGTGGGCAACGAGGCCGGCGTGGTGTTCGGGCAGGTCCGCAACGCGGAAGGCCAGGCGCTCCCGTTCACCACCGTGCGCCTGTTCTACGAGTTCCAGTGCGGCGAGCAGCCCACGGTCCTCGGCGTGCTCGAAGACGTCGCCGACGCGGAGGGGCGCTACCAGTTCGACTACGTCCTCACCGCGCCCCAGGCGCTGCGCATCGTCGCGCTCGATCCCGAGTCCGGCGACACGCGCCGCCTCGCGTTCTCGCTCGCGCGTCCGGGCCAGCGCATGCAGGCCGACCTCGTGTTCGTGGGCCGCGGCACGATCGTGGGCCGCACGCTCGCCGAGGACGGTGTCACGCCGCTCGCCAACACGCAGCTGCGCATCACGAGCCTCACCGATCAGTCGCAGTACGGTGGGCAGTCCGACGCGACGGGCGCCTTCGCGCTGTCGCGGCTGCCGGTGGGCAACCTCCTCATCGAGGCCGTCAACGTCGCGCGCGGCGCGCGCGTGTTCCTCTCGGCCACCATTCCCTTCGCGGGCAGCACGACAACGAGAGACATCGTGCTGCTCGACGTGCAGGAAGCCCCGCCCGTGGGGCTCGGCCGCGTGTCGGGCCGCGTGGTGCGCGCCGATGGCGTGACGGCGGCGCCGGGCCTGCCGGTGGTGGCGTACTACCAGAACGGTTCGCAGCCGGGCGTGAAATGTCCGAGTCCACCGGGACAGTTCGAGCCGCTCGAATGCGCGGTGGCGAGTACCACGAGCGACAGCGACGGCCGTTTCGACTTCCCCGGCGTGCCTGCCGGCACGCTGCGTCTCGACACGTTCGACAACGGTGGCCTCCAGCAGGGCGGCGTGCGCGTGTCGTTGCAGACCACCGCCGAACAGCAGGTCACGATCCTGCTCGGCGGTGGGTTCGGGACCGTGCGCGGCGTGGTCGTGGACGCGTCTGGTGTCCCGGTGACGGACGCCGTCGTGGGCGGAGGTCTGTCGCTCGTGACCGTCAATCCTGCTGATGGCACGTTCACGTTGCCCGACGTCCCCGTGGGGCGCCGCGAGATCGTCGCGGTGAGCGAGTCGCTGCGCGGTGAAGGACGGATGACCATCGACCTTCCGCTGGCGGGCGACGAGGTGTTCGCGCGCGTGGTGCTGTCGGCGACAGGTGCCGTTGCCGGCGTGGTGCGCGATCGTACGGGCGTGCCGCAGGCAGGTGCGAACGTGTGGGTCTTCCAGGACTGTTTCAACGAGGAGCAGGAAGAAAGCATCTGCGTGCTGGGCGAGACGCGGACCGACGCCGCGGGTGGCTATCGCATCAACGGACTCGGCGTGGGCACGTATCACCTCTCGGCATTCCGCCCCGATCGACGCGACGGCAACATCCTGACGTTCGCGATCCGCTTCGATCGACAGACGGTGATTGCCGACGTGACCTATCGCGGCGGCACGGGCACGGTGACGGGCCGCGTGCTGCGTGCCGAACAGTGCGACACGCCGCCCTGCGTCGACACGCCGCTGCCCGCGCGCGTCGGCATCTCCGGCGATCGGCTCGTGATGGCCGGCGGCGTGATCCCCGTCCGGTTCGAGTGGGTGCAGAACTTCGCCATCAGGGACAACGACCCGGGCACCGGTGCGTTCACGTTCACCAACGTGTTCGTCGGACCGTTCACCGTTCGCGCCGCGGGACTCTTCAGTCCCGAACCCGTTGCGGGCGATGGCGTGATCACGGCGCCAGGCGCGACAGCCGAAGTCGATCTGCGTCTGCAGGCCACGAGCCGCGTGACGGGCGTGGTGCTCGAGCCTGATGGCGTCGAGCCCGTGCGGTCGCGACAGATCGCGCTGAAGTTCCAGTCGAACGCGACCATCGTCGTGTGTACCGAGGACAAGGCCACCGGCGAGTCCGAATGCAAGACGCTGCCGCAGGGGATCCAGGAAGCGTTCGCCACCACCGACGCCGACGGCCGGTTCTCGTTCCCGATCGTCAACCCCGGTCCGTTCACGATCACCGCCACCGACGCCGCGCTCGGACGCACCGCCACGCTGCGCGGCAACGTGCGCCCCGGCGAGACGGCAGACATGCAGGTGCGCCTCCTCGGCCGGGGCGCCGTGACGGTGCGCGTGTTGCCCGCGAGTGGCAGCACGCCCGTCGCCGGCGCGTCGGTGGAAGTGCGCTCGCTCTCGCGACCCGACCTCGTGCGCCAGGGCCTTGCCGTCAACGGCACCATCACGTTCGGCGGCGCCGATGCGCTCGACGAGGGGGCGATCGTCGTCATGGCCATGGGCCCTGGCGGATTCGCCGGCCGCGCATCGGCCGTCGTGCCCGCGACCGACGCGCCAGTCAGCGTTGACGTGTACATCGACGATGCGACGGGCACCGTCACGGGCGTCGTGACGCGTGTCGACGACACGGGTGTGCCCGCCGTCGTGTCCAACGCGGAAGTGGTCCTGCTGCGCGACGGACGTCCGATCGCGTTCGCGCTCACGGGTGGCGACGGCCGCTACGAGGCCCCGCTCGTCCCGCCCGGGGCGATCGCCGTCGACGCGTTCGATCCCGTCACCGCGGGTCGTGGTCGCGCGTCGGGCCTTGTGCTGTCCGGTACCGTCGACACCGCGATCGACGTATCGCTCGACGCCCTCGGCCTGATCCGCGGCGTGGTGATCGATGCCTCGACGCGCGCACCGTTGCGCGGGTGGCACGTGTCGCTGCGGCAGGTCACCGCGTCCGGCCGAGCGATGCCGGAGCAGATGACGCAGGCCGGCGTCGACGGCACGTTCTCGTTCCCAGGCGCCGCCATCGGATCGTTCACGCTTCGCGCGACGACCCCTGGCGTGGTCGTCAACGGCACGGCCTCCGGCGTCGTCACGCGCGGCGGACAACTGGTCGACGTGCCCATCGCGGTGTCGATCCTTCGTGAGGTCACGGGGCGAGTCGAGGGACGCGTCACGACCGTGACAGGCGCCGCGGCACCCAACGCGCAGGTGTCGGTGTGCCCGACGGGAAAGACCTGTCTCCCGACCGTGGCCGACGGCGACGGCCGCTTCTCCGTGGACGGCGTGGCACTCGGCCGCGTGCTCGTCAACGCGCAGGCGCAGGTGACCGGCGGCACGAGTCTCGGACAGTCGGGCGGCACGCTGCTCTTCGAGGGCGATACGCTGAACGTCGCCGTCTCGCTCGTCGACGTGAGCATCGTCGAAGGCACCGTGTATCAGATGGTGAACAACAACCGCGTGCCAGCGGCGGGTGCCACGGTGCGCCTGAACAGCCAGCCGTCCGACGGCTGCGCGTGGGGGTGTCAGCAGAGCGCGGATCAGGACGGTCGATTCCGCTTCACGAACGTGGCCGCACGCACGTTCACGCTCACCGCCACGACGGGGAGCGGGCAGGTAGGGTCGATGGGCGGAGCGATCGACGCGCCAGGCACCGTGAGCGGCATCGAGATCGTCGTGGCGCCATCGGTGACGGTGAGCGGCCGCGCGGTTCTGCCGGACGGCACGCCTGCCGCGGGCGTTGTCGCGGAGCTCACGCGACAGGGCCAGCGTCTCTTCGACGAAACAGACGCCGACGGCCACTTCGCCTTCGACGGCATCAGCCTCGGCGCCTACACCGTGGCGCTCCAGGATCCGATCGGGGGCGGTCTTGCGCGGCGCACGGGCACGCTCGCCACGCTCACGCCACTCGACCTCGGCAATCTGGAGCTCGACACGGCGCCGCCAGGCGTCGCGGAGACGACTCCTGGCAGCGGATCGATCGGCGTGTCGCGGACACCCACGATCGACATCACGTTCAGCGAACGTATCGCCACGGCGAGCGTGACGACAGACACCGTCAGTCTCGTGGGCCCCGATGGTCCCGTGGCCACGACGCAGACGTTCGCCGATGGCGATCGCGTGGTACGGCTGTCGCTGCTGCCGGGATCGCAGCTGCGCGACGAGACGCGCTACGCGATCCGCGTGCGCGAGGTGCGCGACCTGGTCGGCCGCGCGATGCCCGCCGAGTTCATCGGCACGTTCACCACCGTCGACATCACGCCGCCGACCGTGTCGCAGGCCTCGCCGGCCGCCAACAGCTCCGGCGTGAGCCTCGCGTCCGTCGTGCGCATCACGTTCAGTGAGGCGATCGATCCGCAGAAGTTCACGGGTCCGGCGATCGTGCTGTCCACGTCGGCCGGTCCTGTCGCCGGGCGCGTCGACCTCGCGTTCGGCAACACCGTGGCCGTCTTCTCGCCCACGGTGCCGCTGCTCGAGGACCAGGCGTACACGGTGCAGGTGGCCGCGGCCACCGACCTCGTCGGTCAGCAGGGCGCACCGTTGACCTACTCGTTCGCGACAACCGATCGCACGCCGCCCGTTGTCACGGCGCTCGTGCCGTCTTCGCCCACGGTGATCCAGGGATCGACGGTGAACGTGGCTGCCGTCACGGCCCCCGCCGACGTCGCGCTCGTCGACTTTTACGTCAACGGCACGCTGGTCTACACCGATCGCCTGGCGCCGTTCTCGCTCGCGCTCCAGGCGACCGCTGCGTTCGGCGCACCGGGCAGCACGATGACGATCGCCGCCTTCGCCATCGACACGTCGGGCAATCGCAGCGTCACGCCCGCGCAGACGGCGATCACGATCGTCGCCGACAGCGCGCCATCACTCGCGCTCGCGCCGCTCGCGCCGTCGGTCATCCCCGGCCAGCGCCTCCAGGTCGCGCTCACCGCGTCCGATGATGTGGGGATCGCGTCGACGTTCCTGCGCGCCCGCATGTCTCCCGCGGGCGGTGGCAGCATTCGCGGCCTGCTCAACGAGACGCGCACCGTCGCGCCGCCCGTCACACCGCGCGCGGACACCTTCGAGGTCGTCATTCCCACCGACGCCGTGGCCGGCAGCCTCGTCACCATCGAGGCCTCGACCACCGACACGGGCGGGCAGGTCACCACGATGCCCGTCGTGACGCTCACCGTGGCCGACACGCAGGGACCGTCGCTGACGGTGACGGGGGTGACGGCAGGGCAGCGCATCTCCGCCGGACAGACGCTCTCGGTCCTCGTCGGCGCCGACGATCCGGCGGGCGTGGCCCGCATCGGCATCAGGACGACTGGCGTCATCGCGAGGACAGACGAACGTCAGGTCGCGCCGCCGCTGCCTGCGGCCGCGACAACCTTCACGCTCGTGGTCCCGTCGACGGTCTCCACGGGCGACAGCCTGACCATCGAGGCCTTCGCGCTCGACACGGCCGACAACAGGACCACCGCCGCGCAGCTCACGCTGCTCGTGGGGGACGCGCAGGCGCCGACCGTCACGCTGTTCACGGTAGGCGGCAGCCTCGACGTGACGCCAGGCGTGCCCGTGACCGTTCGCGTGCAGGGCACCGACGATGCGGCAATCGGTCAGTTGAGGCTTACGGGAACAGGACCGCTCGGCTACACGTTCGACGAATCACGCTCGACGGCGCCCGTCTCGCCCGCCACGGCCGACTTCACGGTGCCGGTCCCCGCGACGATGGCAGACGGCGAGACGATCGTGCTCACCGCGCGTGCCACGGACACGACAGGCAACGTGAGCGGGCTCGCGACGCTGACGCTGACGGCGCGCGGTCTCACCACCGTCACGCTGCCGGCGTCGGTGCTCGTGCGCGCCGGCTTCGACGAGACGTTCCCGGTCTCGCTCGGATCGCCCGCGCCCGCCGGCGGCCTGACCGTGACGTTCGTCGCGCGTACGGCCGGCAGGGTCCTGGTGCCCGCGCCGATCACGTTCGCGCCCGGCGCGACCACCGCCAACGCGACGCTGCGCGGGGTGGCCGGCGGCGTGACGCAGATCGACGCCAGCATCAGCGGCGTCGTGCGTCAGTCGATGACGGTCACCGTTGTCGGCGGGGTCGTGCGTGGCACCGTGCTGACGGCCGTCGACGGCGTCGCCGGACTGCAGCCCGTTGCCGGTGCGCAGGTCACGGTGTTCCACGCGGGTCCGGCGCGCGTCACGACGACGGACGCGCTGGGGCAGTTCGATGTCGATGGCGTCAGCGGACTCGCATTCAGCGTCCGCGCGGGCGAAGTCGGCCTTCTGGGCTACGTGGCGGGCTCGCTCGACGTGGTCGGCGGCTCCGCCGAGGCCACGGTGGTCCTCGTGCCGGCGGGCGCGTTCACGGGCACGTTGATGCAGCCCGACGGCGTGACGCCCGTCGGGGCGAACGTGGAGGTCACGCTGGCCGAAGCGGCCGCGCCGTCCATCGTGACGCAGCGCGTGCGCACCGACGACGAAGGGCGGTGGCGCTTCGAGCTCGTCGCGCCGGGACCGTACGTCATCGAAGCCGCCGACCTCGCGGGCAACAGGGCTCGCGCCTCGGTCACGGTCGCCGCGGGCGTCGAATCGAACGTGGCGCTCGTGTACCTCGGCCGCGGGTCGGTGACCGGGCTCGTGCGCACGGCTGTCGGACAGCCTGTGCAGGGCGCGACGGTCGAACTCTTCGCGTCGAGCCTGTTCGGCGCGGCGCCTGTGCGCACGACGTACACGGGTGGAGACGGACGGTACGCGTTCGCCGACGTGTTCGTCGGCACCGTGACGGTTCGCGCGCGCGACGCGCTGAACCAGGGCGGCGTCGGCACCGGCGCGATCGCGGCGCACGGTCAGCAGATCGAGGTGCCCGTGACGCTGGCTGCGTACGGCACGCTCGAAGGCACCGTGTACCGGCAGGACGGTGTCACGCCGGTCCCTGGCGCGTCCGTCACCGTCCGCATGACGGGTGGGGCGCAGTTCACCGTGCCCACGCAGCCCGATGGCACGTATCGCTTCGACATCCTGCCGTTCGAGGGTTTCTCGATCACCGTGCGCGACACGGGCACGCGTGGTCTGGGCATCGCCAATGGCGGGTTCTCGTCGAGCGGCGAGACGCTGACGCGGGACGTCCAGTTGCTGCCGCAGGGCACGGTGCTCGTCCAGGTGCTCGGTGCCGACGGCGAGCCGGTGAACGGCGCGACGGTCAACGTGTCGACAACGGGTTACGGATTGCAGGACAGCCGCCAGGGCGCGACGTCGGTGGTCGACGGCGTCGCTGGTCGCGTGCTGCTCGATCGCCTGCTCGAAGGCACGCTCACCGTCGACGCGTTCGCGGGTGGCCTGTCCGGCCGCGTGACCGACCTGTTGCTGGCGCGTGACGTGGTCACGAACGTGCAGGTGGCGCTCGAGCCACAGGCGACGATTGCCGGCCGGATCCTCGAAGCCGACGGCGTGACGCCGGCGGCGGGCACCGTGATCGTCTACGGCGCGAGCAACTTCCAGCGGCAGCTCACCACGACGGGCGGGCACTTCAGCACGGACCTGCGGCTCGGGACGTACGACCTCGTCGCATTCGACACCACGGGTCGCCGGCGCGCGATCGTGTACGACGTGGCGCTCACGGCGAACGCGCAGGTGGAGACGCGCGACATGCTGTTTGTCGCCGTGGGCACGGTCTCCGGCCGTGTGCTGCATCCGACCGAAGGTGGCGCCGTGAGCAATCTCACGGTGCAGCTCCAGAGCCTGCACCCCGAGTTCGGCGGCTTCAGGTCGGCGACGACCAACGCGGCTGGTCTCTACACGATCGCGGAGGTGCCGTACGGCGCCGTGCGCGTGAGCGTGGCCAAACCCGCCGAGTCGCTCCAGGGCGAGAGCTCGGGCCTCCTGCAGGCACCGGCGCTGTCGCTCGACATCCTGCTGCAGAACAACTCGGTGACGCTGCCGGTGACGTTGAACGACGTCAACGACTCCACGTACACGGTGGCGCCGGGTGGTGGTCTGGCCGGCGGCACGCGCGGCGTGTTCTCGTCCGGCGCGATGCAACTCGAACTGGATCTCGCCGGCGTGCGGCAGCCGTTTGCCGGCACCACCTTCGCGACGCGCGAGCTCGGCGGACGCCAGCTCGTGGTGCGCCAGCAGGGGCTCCAGGGCCTCACGGTGACGCGCAAGGTGTTCGTGCCGGTCAGCGGCTACTTCTCGCGGCACCTCGAGATCCTGACGAACCCGACCGCCGAGCCCGTCACGGTGGGCGTCCACCTGACGTCGAAGCTGAGCGGCCGGTCCAACGGCTTCGGCGCGTACATCCACTACTTCGTCGGCGCGACATCGTCGGGCGACGCCACGCTGAATCCCGGTGTCGATCGCTGGGTGACGCTTGATGGATCCGGCGTCGACGGCTACTACCAGTCGGGTGGGTCGTCGCGCCTCGCGCTCGTGTTCGATGGCGAGAACGCCGCCGAATCGGCCGACGTGCTCGAGCATGTGCAGGGCCAGTTCAACTCGTTCGAGCCGGGCACGTTCACGCTGGGTTGGGAGTCGATCACGGTGCCCGCGGGCGGCCAGGTCGCGCTGCTGCACTTCGTGGGACAGCAGCCGACGGCTCCGGCAGCTGCCGCCGCGTCGGAACGGCTGTCGAGCCTGCCGCCCGAGGCACTCGACGGACTCACGCCCGCCGAACTCGCGTCGGTGGTCAACTTCGCGCTGCCTGCCGACGGACTGAGCCAGGTGCCCGCGCTGCCGCCCGTCACCGGACAGGTGTCTGGGCGCGTGCTCGAAGGCGACGGCACCACACCGGTGTCGGGCGCGCAGGTGCGCTTCCGCAGCGAGAGCCCGGTGCACGCGCGCGACTGGTTCGTGACGAGCGCGGCCGACGGGTCGTTCTCGTTCAACGGCGTGCCGCAGCGTCCGGTGCCCGTGACGGGGTTCGTCCTCGATGCGCGGCATCCGCTCAACACGACGTACGTGGTGTCTCCACTGCTGACGACGACGTTCCCCGAGGGGATGTCTGTCGCGGCGGCGGACGTGTCGTTCTCGAACACCGGCGTCGTCCGCGCGAGGGTCACGAGCAACGGCATCCCCGTTGTCGGCGCGTCGGTGGAACTCGCGTCGTACGCCACCAGGCAGACCAACGCGGCGGGCGAGGCGGAGTTCCGAGGCGTGCCCGCGACGTTCGATGTCACGTTCCGCGGTACGGCGTCGCACACCCAGGGTTCGTCGCTCACCATCCTTCCCGTCACCACGACGATCGCGGCAGGCGTGACGTCGACCGTCGATCTCGTCGTGGAGCCGACGGGCGCCGTGACGGGGCTGCTCACCAACGCCGCCGGCGTGGCGCAGCCGAACCGGCAGGTGATCCTCTACGCCGGCGCGACGGGCACGGCGTTCCAGCGCTCGACAATGACGGACTCGGCGGGCAGGTTCGTGCTGACGGACGTGCGCGCCGGTACCGTGCGCGTGCGTGCCACCGATCCGGCATCGAACTACACCACCGAAGTCGTCACGACGGTGCTCCCGGGGCAGGCGACCGACATCGTCGTGCGTTACATCGGCAACGGCACCATCACCACCACGGTGACGCGCGCCAACGGCACGCCGCTCGCCGGCATGCGCGTGCAGGTGACGGGCGCGTCGTTCTCGCGGCCGTTCGTCGAGACCGACGCCAACGGCGTGGCCGTGGTCACCGACATCCCGCTCGACCAGGCGGCGACGATCCGCGCGTACCATCCGTCGAACCAGGCGGCGATCCAGCGGTCCGTCGTGCGCACGCTGACACCCGCGTCGGGCGGACAGGCCAGCCTGTCGATCGCGCTGCCGGCGTTCGGCGAGGTCACCGGACTCGTCAGGACGACGGCCGGAGCGCTCACGGGCGCCGGCGTGCGTGTGTTGCTGGCGAACACCGGCGGCTCCGTGCTCGGCGTGACGTACAGTCAGACCATCGGTTCGGACAGTCGCTACAGCTTCGGTCCGGTGCCCGCGGCCACGGCGTTCACGGTGGATACGGAGCATCCGACGAAGAGTCGAGCCGGCTTCGCGGCGCCGCGCTCGCGCACCACGCCGCAGGTCATCACCGCGGATGGCCAGGTACTGGCGGTCGACACGTTCCTGCCGTCGGTCGTCTCGACGATGCGCGTGCACGTACGCGAGACGTCGGGCGCGGCCGTGCAGGGGGCACGGGTGCAGGTGCGCGACGGTCTGGTCACCTTCTTCGAGCAGCGCGGACTCACCAACGCCGCCGGCGATCTCGACGTGCCGTTCGTCGTCGAGCCGGTGGCCGACATCCGCATCCTGCGCGGCGCGAGCGGCAACACGATCCACGAGATGCAGGCGGTCTCGATCGCGCGCGCCATGGACGGCCAGACCATCGACGTCACGGTGGTGGTCCGTGCGTTCACCGTCACACTGCGCGGCAGGATCTACCAGGCCGATGGCGTGACGCTGCTGCCGCTGCCGAACGCCATCGAGTTGCGCCGCCCTGACGATGGCTCGACGCTCGCGAGCTCGGCGTGCGTGTCGATATTCTGTGCGACCCCAGGGCAGTTCGAAGTGAGTAACCTGCCGCTGACGGGTGGTGGCGTGCTGCTGCGTGCCATCGCCCCGTTCGGCGGTGCCACTGTCGGCACCTACGACAAGATCGTGGTGCCGACGGAGAACGGCGTCATCGACGTGACGTTCACGCTGCCGTTCGTGCAGACGTCGTTCACCGGGCGCGTGCTGGCCAACGATGGCGTCACGCCGGTCACCACGGGCACCGTCTGGCCGCGGTCGCTCAACGACCTGACGGGCGGCGCCGGCAATCCCGTCACCGCGGCCGGCGAGTACACGCTGTCGCCGACGTATCTGCCGACCGACGGCGTGCTCCTGCGGTACACGGGACCCGGCTTCCCGAACACGGGATACGCGATCGGCACGGGGCCGCTCCCGGCAACGCCGGGGCAGGTGATCGTGCGCGACATCACGCTGCCGCCATCGGTCTACACGACGATCACCGGACGCATTCTCGTGGGCGACGGCGTGACGCCGCTCGAGGAAGCGTCGGCTCGCGTCTCGTGGCTCGATGGACCCTGCGTGGGGTCGTTGTGCAGCGTCAACGCCGGCGTCGACGGCCGGTTCTCGCTGCCCGTGCTGCTGCCCGAGAACGGTGAGGCGACGTTGACGGCATCGGCGTGGGTATCCGGGTCACCTGTCGAGACGCGCGACATCGTGCAGCTCACGCAGGGCGCCGTCACCGACGTCGGCGACATCGTCCTGCCGATCTCGCTGATCCGCGGCAGGGTGACGTTCGGCGCGAGCTTGCCGGCACCGGATGTCGAGGTGTTCGCGAGGAGCCAGACAGGCCAGATCACGTGGGCCACTGCCTACGAGGGCGACTTCCGGCTGATTGGGCTGAAGGCCGGTACCTACACGATTGTCGCGACGCAGTATCCGTCGGGGCTCACGGCGGAGCGCGAAGTGGTGCTCCCGGCAGACGACGCGGTGATCGACGTCGATCTGCAGCTTCCGGAAGTTGCGGCGATTGACGTGCGGCTGTTCAAGAACGGCATGGAGTTCGACGACGTCGACGTGGTGTTGCGCGGACTCGCAGGCGTCGACATGACCTGCGCCGAAGGCTACGACGTCTACCCGGATGGCGGCGTCTGTCGCTTCGCGTACCTCCCGATCGGGACGTATTACGTGCAGGGTCGCTCGCGGGACGTCTGCGAGGAGATCTACGACGAGGAGAACGACGAGTACTTCGAGGCGTGTACGCCCGGACAGTACGCGTCGGGAACCGCGACGCTCACCGAAGGCGAGACGACAGCGCAGATCGATCTCGTGTTCGATGCCCAGCCGTTCGTCAGGCTCGACTTCAGTCAGGGGTATCTCGCAGGAGGGACGCGCGTGCGCATCACCGCGATCTCGACGATGCACGGTGGGCCGCTGGGTACCCCGTCGTCGGTCTTCGAGACGACGTTGCCGATGGAGCGAGAGGTGCTGGCCGGTCCGCTGCCGGTGGGACCGGCAACAGTGCTCGTCGAGTACATGAACGGGCCGTACTGGGAGCCGTATGCGCGCGTGGAGTTCGTGGTGGCGCCGTGGACGCCTCCGTCGGGGTGGATGCGGGTGCTCGTCGTGCCGGGCAACGCCGGAGGCGAGTACGCAGGCCTGTACGGGGCGGATCGCTACTACTACGGTGCGGGTCCGGCAGGGAACCTGACGACGGGAGGCTATCTGCCGGGATCCACGCTGGAACAGCAGGGCGGCATCAGCTCCGCGGGCGTGCTCTCGGTGGACAGCCAGGAGATGAGCGGCTGGACTGTCTCCGGGCGGTCGGGGCGGCAGGTCACGTTCGGGCCGCTGCAGACGGGCAGCCCCGTCGTGGTGACGCGTCGCCTCGAGGTGCCCGAGGCTGGTGGGTATCTCTACGCACTCGACACGTTCACCAATCCGACGGCGGTGGATCTGACCATCGCGGTGATGGTGCGCAACCAGATGCGTTCGCACGCGATCGCCGCGTCGAGTACGGTGTCGGCGGCCGACGCCGGGCTGCTGGTGTACGACAGTTCCGCGCTGGTACCGGCGCAGGTGAGCGTGGGTCTGCTCTATGCGGGTATCGACGCGCCCGTCGCGCCGGCGGTCGCGTTCAACCAGTACGACGGAGAGATCGACGGCAACCATCGTCCGTCGTTCACGTATCGCCTGACGATTGCGGCCGGTCAGTCGCTGTCGTTGTTGTCGTTCACCGCCGTCGATGCGCCGGCCAACAGCGCCGGCATCGAGACGCGCCTGCGCGCCATCGCGGCATCGCCCGCCGCGGCGGCCAGCGGCCTCACGTCGCAGGAACGCGCGCGCGTCGTCAATTTCAGACTGGAGCCCTGATCGCCATGCGCATGTCGTCATTCGGAGTCGTTGTCAGGCGGGCGCTCGGTGTCGCCGCGCTCGCCTCGTGCATCTGTGCGGGCGGTGCGGGTGAGGCCGAGGCGTTCGAACGGCGGGAACTACCCGTCGTCACGATCACCCGCGCGGACGGCACGCCGCTGTCGATTCCCGCCCTCGCCCAGACGCGCGGCTGGCTGCTGATGGTGGTCGACGCCGACGCCGCGGGCAGCCGCCGCCTGCTCGATGCGCTGCAGACGTGGTCGCTCGGACCGCGTGCGACGGGCATCGTGCTCGTGCTGGAGGGATCGGCGGCGAGTGTGGCGGAGGCCGCGCGCGAGTGGCAGGAGAAGCTGCCGGGCGCGGTGATCGCCACCGACGTGAAGGGAGACGCGCGCCGCGCGCTCGGCGTGAAGGCGGTACCGACGGTGCTGGGCGCGCGGGGCACGTACGTCGAGTGGCGCATCGCCGGCGTACTCAACGACCCGGAACTGCTGCGGCAGGTCGTGGTGAGCTGGCTGGCCGACGACAGACCGCCGGTGTGAAATGCCGCGATGCCGGAAATGACGAATGACGGGAACCCTCCGTCCTCTCCCGGGGGGCGTGGCCCCTCTTGTCTCGCTTTCTCGCTTGTCTAGTCGAAGGGTTCGCTCGTTTGCGAGCTACTCGGTAGACAAATGTCACGTGAACGGCGGGCAACAGACGGTATCCAGCGCGCCGATGTAGTTGCGGCGGTTGAGACGACTCGGCAGTTGAAGGGGCAGACGCGGTTGCGTGCCAGCGAAGCCGACAGCGCGCGTCTCCTGGCGTGGGCGCGCTCCACGACGGCACCACGCCGGCTCGTCGTGCGCAGCCGGATCGTGCTGCACCTGCTCGACGGGCACAGTCAGGTGCGCGTGGCGCGTCTGCTCGGCGTGT
>CAYRAE010000006.1:0-4892 GCA_964422175.1 uncultured Luteitalea sp.
TTTGGCGTGGCGCTGGAAATCACGCTCCGTCTCGTGACGCGACCTGCCCTCTATCGCACGATGCTCGCCGCGTACGACAGCCTGCAGGCGGCGGGCGATGCCGTCTCGCGCGTGATCGAGTCGGGCCTGCTGCCGGGCGCGATGGAGATCATGGACCGCCTCGCGATGGACGCCGCCGAAGCCGCAGTGCAGGCGGGCTACCCTCGCGATGCCGCGGCCGTCCTCATCGTGGAGTGCGAGGGCGAATCACCGCAGGTCGAGGCCGAGTTCACGCGACTGATGCAGATCATCGAGGCATCTGGCGCTGCGCACACGCACGTGGCCGCAGACGATGATGAACGGGCGCTGATCTGGAAGGGCCGGAAATGCGCGTTCTCCGCGGTGGGGCGCATCAGTCCCGACTTCATCGTGCAGGACGGCGTGGTGCCGCGCGCGCGGCTCGGCGAGGCACTGGCCGCCATCGAGGGCCTGTCTCGCACGCACGGCCTGCGTGTGGCCAACGTCTTCCACGCCGGCGATGGCAACCTGCATCCGTTGATCCTCTACGACGGCCGTGCGAGTGGCGCACACGATCGCGCCGAAGCGCTGGCGGCAGCCATCCTGCGCCTGTGCATCAGCCTCGGTGGATCGATCACCGGCGAGCACGGCGTCGGCCTGGAGAAGCGCGCGTTCCTCGGCGAGATGTACGGGGAGGCCGATATCGACTGGATGCGACGGCTCCGCGCCGCGATGGATCCGCATGGCGTGGCCAATCCGGGCAAGAAGCTCGATCCGGCCTTCGACGTCGCTGCCTCGCACGGCCTGCACCCGCTCGAGCGCGCGGGCGTGATCTCGCGCGTATGACCACGGCGCGCCCCACGACGATCGATGACCTCGCGGCGCTCGTGCCGAGTCGTGCGCGCTGGCACGTGCGTGCAGGCGGCACGAAGCCCGCACTCTCGACACCACCGCCAGGCATCGATGAGCTGAACCTCGCCGGCCTCACGGGCATCACCGAGTATTCGCCGGAGGAATGTACGTTCACTGCACTCGCCGGGACGCGCCTCGCCGATGTGCAGGACGCACTCGCCCCGCACGGACAGTACCTCCCGTTCGATCCGCCGTTCGCGCCGGCGGGTGCGACGCTGGGTGGAACTGTGGCGGCCGGCGTCAGCGGCCCGGGACGCCTGCGATTCGGCGGCGTGCGCGACTTCCTCATCGGTGTCCGATTCGTCGACGGCGATGGTCATGTCCGCCGGAGCGGCGGGAAGGTGGTGAAGAATGCCGCGGGGTTCCTCCTCCACCAGGCGCTCGTCGGCAGCGCGGGCCGATTCGCCGTGTTGGCCGAGCTCACCTTCAAGGTGTTCCCGGCACCGGAAGCCTCCGCCACTGTCGCGATCGCGATGGGCAGCGTCGCCGACGCCGTCGCGCTGATGCTGACCGTGCAGCGGGAGCGCTTCGACGTCGACGCGATGGACATCACGCCGCCGGGTACGCTCTTCGTGCGGCTCTCCGGATTCGCCGAGGCACTGCCGGCGCGACTCGAGCGTCTGCAACGTCTCGCCGGAATAAGTGCACATGTACTTACGGGTTCGGACGATGTCTCGATGTGGCGGGCGGCGCGTGAGTTCGAGTGGATCGAGGGCAGTGCGGCGCTGGTACGTGTCCCGATCGCTGGCTCGCAGTTGCGGCGACTGGACGAGGCGCTCGACGCCCATGGCGTACGCCGGCGGTACAGCGTGGCGGGCAACGTCGCGTGGATCGCGTGGACGCTGCCGCTCGACACGCTCGACGCGCTGTTGCGCGATCTCGGGCTTGGTGGCCAGGTGCTGATTGCGCCGACACCTCTCCGCTCGCCACTCATCGGCATCGTCACACCGGGCGCGTTCGACGAGCGCGTACGCACGGTGCTCGATCCGCATCGCCGATTCGCAGGGTGACGCCCAGTGCAGCATCACATCCCTCCGGATCCGTCGAACCCGCAACGCGACGCCATGGCACGCGCCGTGGAGACGTGCGTGCACTGCGGCTTCTGCCTCCCGGCCTGTCCCACGTATCAGGTACTCGGTGAGGAGATGGACTCACCGCGCGGACGGATCGTGCTGATGAAGCGCGTGCTCGAAGGCACGCTGTCGGCCGACGATGCGCAACCGCACATCGACCGCTGTCTCGGCTGTCTCGGCTGCGTCACGGCGTGCCCGTCCGGCGTGGCGTATGGCGAACTGCTCGTGCCGTTCCGGTCATCGCCGGCAACGCACGGCACGTCGCCCCTCGATCGCCTTCAACGGCAACTCCTGCTCGACACGCTGGAATCGCCGGCGTTGTTCAGGGCGTCGGCACGTCTCGGCGCGATCGCGAAGCACGCCGCGCGCGTGCTGCCGGCGCGCGTCAGGCCGATGCTCGATCTGCTGCCGGCGCATCTGCCCGAACCGGTCGCCATCCCGCCGCTCGTCGAGGCGATCGGTCCTCGACGCGCCAGGGTCGGACTGCTGGCGGGATGCGTGCAGCAGGCCCTCGACCCGGAGATCGCCCTCGCCACGCTACGCGTGCTCGCCGCCAATGGCGTCGAGGTGGTCACGCCGCCGCAACAAGGTTGCTGCGGGGCGCTGGCGCTGCACGCGGGCGAAGCCGACCGCGCGTACGACAGGGCCACTGATCTGATACGCGCGTTCCCCACCGACCTCGACGCCATCGTCACCAATGCGGCCGGATGCGGATCGGCGATGAAGGAATACGGACACGCCTTCGCGGGGCGCGCGCAGGAAGACGCGCTGGCGGCGTTCTCGACGCGCGTGCGCGACGTGTCGGAGTTCCTTCACGCATTGGGACCGGTGCCGATGCCGCCGCTCGACGAACCGCTGGTCGTGGCCTATCACGACGCCTGTCATCTCGCGCACGCGCAGGGCATCCGCCGCGCTCCGCGCGCCCTGCTGGCGTCGATCCCGAACCTGCGCATCGTCGACGTACCTGACGGCGACATCTGCTGCGGATCGGCAGGCCTCTACAACGTCGAACATCCCGACATCGCGGAGACGCTCGGCGCGCGCAAGGCCCGCGCCGTCGCCGCGACGGGCGCAGGCATCCTGACCGCCGGCAACATCGGCTGCCTCGTGCAGATCGCACGCCACCTGCACGCCGCGGGCACTCCGATCCCCGTCATGCACACGATGGTGCTGCTGGACAGGGCTCTGCGAAATGCTCCGGCAACCGGCAACGGGCAACCGGCAACAGGATAGCTACGACAACCGGGCAGCGGGCAAGGATTCCCGCGCCGTAGCCGTCCGGTTGCCCGTTGCCGATTGCCGGTTGCCGGTCTAGATCTCCTTCGGCAGAATCCCCTCCCACCCCTCGCGGAAGCGCGGGCGGCGGATGAAGGGGGCGGCTTCGGGGGCGTTGGTGGCGCGCATGGTGCGCCAGTCCCACTCGATCTTCCTGCCCGTCCGATACGCCACGTTGCCTAGATGGTTGGCCTCCGTGGTCCACGCGGCGTACTGGAAGTTCGAGCCGGGCACAGGTCCCTTGCCCTTGGCGTGATCGACCCACTCCACCCAGTGCCCCGGGGAGCGCGGCAAGGTTTCCGGTGGCGGCGTGACGCCCGCGAAACGGTCTTCCGGCAGGAGCGTGCCGTTGCCGAGGAGCATGCCCTTCTCGCCGATGAACACGCAGGAGCGAGCCCCCCACGCCTCCACCCAGCCGGGCGGCTTGCTGTCGCCCTGGTGCCAGACCAGCGTCAGGGCCGGCTGATCGCCGACGGCGGCGTACTCGTACGTGGCCTTCAACGTCGCCGGCGCGAGTTCCTTGTGCGGCACGGGGACGTTCGGCGATTCGGCGTGCACCGACACCGGCGCGAGATACCGTCCTGCCTGCCCGTCCTGCCGCCACAGATCGAGCACCGTGTACGGCACGTCGTTGTCGTGCGATCCGAGATCGCTCATCGTGCCGTTGCCGACGTCCCACCAGCGATACCAGCGCGGGCCCGGGAAGTACGTGGCGTGATACGGCCGCTCGGGCGCGGGCCCGAGCCACAGGTCGTAGTGCAGGTGCGCCGGCACCGGCATCGTCTCGCGGAAGCGATCGACGATCTGGATGCCGTTGTAGAAGCCGTGCGGCTTGTCGTACTTCTCGGCCGACGCCGCGTCCTGCAGCCCCCACGCGCGGCTCGCCCACACGTGCACCTCGCGCACCTTGCCGATCGCGCCAGTGTCGAGGATCTCCTTGATGCGACGACGTTGCGGCGACGCGTGTCCCTGGTTGCCCATCTGCGTGGACAGGTTCGGATACTTCCGCGCCGTCTCGCGGATCAGCCGCGTCTCCCAGATGTTGTAGGCGAGCGGCTTCTCGCAGTAGACGTGCTTGCCGTGCGTGAGCGCGAGGTACGTGGCGAACACGTGCGTGTGCTCCGCCGTGGCCACGACCACCGCGTCGAACGCCTTCGGGTTCTCGAAGACCTTGCGCAGGTCGGTGAACTTGGCGGCCTTCGGGTATCGCACGCCCGCCGAGTCGAGCGACTCCTGGTCGATGTCGCAGAGCGCGACGATGTTCTCGTCGGGATGCCTGTCGAGCGGCCCGCTCCCGTCGGTGCGCTTGGGCGGTGCCGCCGGATTGATCGTCAGCTCGTTGAGGCTCGCGCCACCACGGCCGCCCGCGCCGATGACGGCGATGTCGAGCTTGCCGTTCAGGTTCTGCCCCCGCAACAGTGCCGGTGCGTGCGCCAGCACCGTGCCCGCCGCCACCGCGCGGCCCACGAACTCGCGACGCGTGACGCGTCGCACACCGGACCAGATCGTCGTCTTCTTCACGCCTGTGCTCCTCACCCATCCGGCCGACCGCGTGGAATCCGCCGGGAGGCAGCGGTGCCACGCGGGTCATGTCACAGCCGATGAGCGCATTCTATGCGCTCCAGCCCTTCAGCG
>CAYRAE010000006.1:4992-12725 GCA_964422175.1 uncultured Luteitalea sp.
TACGCGACCACTTCGGCCACGCTCGCCGTCCCCATCGTGATGAGCGCCGGCGTGCTCGACAGCCATTCGAAGCCGTGCGAGAGCGGCAGCACGTCGACGCGCGCGGCGAGTCCCGCCACGAGCAGGGGTGCGAAGACACGAAAGCCCGTCGCGGCGGCAAGACCGATCCCGATGGCGACGGCAACCAACGACTCGAGGGACACGGGCATGGGCGTGATGTCGATGGTAGTACGTTTCGCCTATTGCGCAGCGGTCTGACGCTCGGCCATCATCCCGCCTCTGTCGACGCGTCCCCCCTACCTCGCCTGCGCCCTCGTCGGACTCGGCGGCCTGTTCTCCGGGGTCACGGGTCCCCTGCTGTCGACGTTCGTGCCGATCCTGGTTCGCGACGCCGTGGGCGAGCATCGCTCGCTCATCGGCGCGATCATGACCATCGACAACGTGTTGCTGCTCCTGCTCGTGCCGCTGGCCGGCGCGCTGTCGGATCGCGCACGTGCCCGCGGCGGCAGCCGGATGCCCCTGATCATCGCGGGATTGATCCTCGCCGCGATCGGCATGGTGCTCATGCCGGCGTCCGCGTCGTTCGGCGTCGGCGGCCTCGTGGTCGCGATGGTGATTCTCTACTCCGGGATCAACCTGGAGCGCTCGCCGGCGCAGGTGCTGGTGGCAGACATGGTGCCGTCGCGCTATCGGTCGCTGGCGGCCGCATCGGTCACGTTCCAGATGTGCCTGGGCGCGATCGTCTTCCTGATGCTCGGGCGCGCGCTCGGCATGCGCGTCGCGTTCACGATCGCGGCGGCAACGGTGCTGCTCATCGCCGTGGCCTTCGCCGCCGGCCTGCGCACGCCGGGTGACTCGCCTGCGGATCCCGACGAGAGCGCCGCGTCGCTCGTCGCGACGCTCGTGGCCGTGGTGCGCGGCACGCTGCCGGGCATTCGCGCCGTGTTCGTCGCGTCGCTGCTGTTGCAGATGACGTTCCAGACGTTCTCCACGTGGTTCGCGCTGCACGGCACCGAACGCTTCGGCGTGCGCCCCGAAGACGTGACGATCGCCTTCATCGCCTGGGCGATCGGCGGCGTGCTCGGCGCGCTGCCTGCCGGCGCGATCGGCGTCAGGTTCGGGCGTCGGACGGCGATGCTGCTCGGATTCGGCCTGATGGCCGCGTGCCTCGTCGCGCTCGGTCGCGTGCCGACGCTCGCCGTCGCGACGCCGCTCCTCTGCCTCACGTCAGCCGCGTGGACGCTCCCGGCGGTCAACGCCTACCCGCTCTTCGTCGAACCGATCCCGCCACAGCAGCGCGGGGTGGTGTCATCGATCTTCCTGCTCTCGATGGCCTTCGGCGGCGCGATCGGCGATCCCCTCAACGGCGCCATCTTCGACGCCGCTGGCAGTTACCGCCCGCTCTTCATGTCGATGACCGTGTACACGACACTCGCCTTCATCGCGATGCTGTGCGTTCCCCGGGGGGCAGGGGAAGCTGTCAAAGGGTAAAGGTCCGTTGTCCCTTACCCTTTGGACTTTATCTACCCGTCTCGCCCTACGCCGAGTGCGTCGGCCACCCTGTTGATGTAGTTGAACCACGACGCGATCAACGTGATCTGCAGGATGCCGCGATCGTCGAAGCCGACGGCGCGCAGCCTGTCGTGGAACGCGGGCGAGATGCGCGTCGCGTCCTTCGTGATCTGCTCGACGTACTCGAGCATCACCCGATCCTGATCCGGCAGCGGAACCTGACGGAAGTCCGCCTTCAACGCCTCGACGAACTCGTCGTCCAGCGTGACCCTACGCAGAAACTCTGCGTGAGACTCCAGTCAATACTGGCACCTGTTGGTCGCCGAGACGACGGTGGTGATCATCTCGTGCTGGCGCCGCGTGAGCGGCAGGTCGGGCGACATCAGCGCGCCGAAGGCCGAGAACCCGTGGAACAGCGCGTCGGGAATCAGCGAGTGCGACGCCACGATGCCGTCCGTCTGCGCATGGTGCGGGTGCGTGGGCTCTGCGTACTCGATCGGATAGAGCTGCTGCTGCGCCGCGCGCGCGCGCATCAGCGTCTCGTCGTTGTCGAACGGAACCACCTTGATCCAGGTCATGGGAACGACTCCTCCTCACGCGACACCAGCGATCGCGCCTGAATGATACGGTAGACGGGCAGCGCCGCCAGCACCGTCACGACACCGAGCAGGGCCAGTAGCGGGTTGCTTGCGCCGACGAGCACCAGCAGCACGCCCACCAGCAGCAGGAAGACGATGGCCGGCCACGGATGCATCGGCACGACGATCGACCGATCGCGGCGCCGCAGGACGAAGACGCCCACCACCGTCGCCGCGATGAACGCCACCACGATGAAGACGAAGAACGCGACGATCGACTCGAAGGTGCCGATCGCGACGAGGAGCGACGCCAGAATCGCCTGCGCTGCAATCGCACGTGCCGGCGTCCCCCATCGCGGGTGGATGGCGGCCACGGCGGCTGGCAGCACACCATCGCGCGCCATCGCCGTGTAGATCCGCGGCGCGATCATCTGCATCGCGCCGAGACTGCCGAAGACGCACACGATGACGATCGCCGCGACGACAGTGCCGCCGCCATGTCCGAGCGTCGCCTCGCCCACCTGGGCGATGAACGCCTGCCC
The DNA here is from genome assembly GCA_964422175.1 of uncultured Luteitalea sp. Taxonomy (GTDB): domain Bacteria; phylum Acidobacteriota; class Vicinamibacteria; order Vicinamibacterales; family Vicinamibacteraceae; genus Luteitalea. The sequence goes on from CAYRAE010000006.1 coordinate 7,625, forward strand.
TTCCACGACCTCGCCGATCGGCACGACGGCAATGAACGACATCGTCGCCGCGACGTAGGTGAGCGTCACGATGGCAAGCCCGATGAGGAGCGCCCGCGGCAGCGTCCACGACGGATCGCGCACCTCGCCGGCGATCCGCGTGACTTCCCACCATCCGCCGAATGAGAAGAACGCCGCGACGAACGAACCGGCAGCCGCGCCGACGAGCGGCGGTGCGCCGGGGTGTCGTGCGACGAACGGCACGAAGTGGTTCCAGTCGGCAGCCGGACTGCTGAAGGCGGCGACGGTCAGTGCCGCGACGAGCACGACCTTGAGTACGGCGATGGCGGTCAGCAACCGCACGCCGAGCGTGACGCCGGCGATGTGGACGGCGGCAAACGTTGCGATCGCGGCGATGGCTACGAGACGCATGCCCACATCGCCCATCGGGATGACGTATGCCACGTAGCCGGCCAGCCCGGCCGCCAGTGCCGCCGTGATGCCAGGGTCCATCAACAACAGGCACATCCAGCCGTACAGGAATGCGATCCGCAGGCCGTACGCCTCGCGCAGGTAGACGTAGCCGCCGCCGGCCTGCGGATAGCGCGATGCGAGCGCGCCGTAGCACAGCGCGCCGCACATCGCCATGGCCCCCATCACGCCCCACACCACCAGGATGCCGAGCGGCGACGCGATGCTGCGGATGATCGATCCCGGCGTGAGGAAGATGCCGACCGCGATGACCTGTCCGACGACGAGCGCGACCGCCGCCCACAACTGCAGCGGCCGCGCCGAGACAGACTCGGTCATCTCAGAACGTGGCACGCACGGCGAACTGGAACGCGCGCGGGCCGCCCGATCCGAACACGCCGCCGGCTGTCGAGATCGCCTCGCCGAAGCCCGAGGAGCGCATATAGCCCGGCGACGTCGGATCGCCACTGTCGCGCACGAGCACGTTGGCGTACCCCGAGTAGTTCTTCACGCTCGTGCCGAGCACGTTGGTCACGTTGAAGACGTTGAAGACCTCGACGATGGGTTCGACGCGCACGCGACCGCCGCCGATCGCGAACGGACGCGACACGCGCAGGTCCACCGATGCGAACCCGTCGCTGAATCGCGCATCGTCTCGCACGTACGGCAGCAACTGGCCGTCGACGCCGCCGGCGGCGTTGAGGGCGGTCAGCGCCGCGTTGAGGTCGGCGCCGGTCCTGAACAGCCGGCCACCGGCGTTGCGCTGGAATGCCGGCACGCGCGACTGCCCGTCGGGCATGAGGATGTCCATCGGCACGCCTGACGCCAGCGTCATGATGGGCGCCACGCGCACGCCGGCCGGCGCCTCCATCCACGCCGCCAGCGCGAAGCGATGGCGCTGGTCGTTCGGCGTCGGTCCGTACTCGCGGCGCAGGTCGTTGGGGTCGAGCGGCCCGTTGGCGAACGGGATCTGATCGTCATTGGCGTAGTTGAACGCCTTGGCGAACGTGTACGACGCGCGGAAGCCGGAGCGTGCGCTGCGGCGCTCGGCGCTCACGAGCAGCGCGTCGTAGCGGGTGCCCACGCTCGATTCGAGATTGACGACGCGATCCGGGCCGCCGACGACGGGATTGAAGACTTCTCCGATGGTGCGCCCGATGATGAAGTGCGATCCCGCCGCGTGGATGCCGTCGACGCGCAGCACCGTGTTCCACGGCAGTTCGCGCTGGAACCCGAGGTTGAACTGCTGCACGCTCGGGTTCTGCATCGCGTTGTCGATGATGTTGATGCCCGACGCGCCGGCGCCCGGCAGGATGAAGCCCGTGAACGGGTTCGTCGTCGACGGGGCGAACGGCGGGAACTGCCCCGTCATCGGGTCGAGGAAGACCACGTTGCCCGCGCGCACTTCGATCGGCAACGCGCGCCCGTCGAGGCCCCGCTCGAGCGACTGGATCTGCAGCGTGATGCGGTCGTAGTAGATCCCGTAGCCGCCGTGAACGCTCGTGCGGCCGCCGTCGGGCGCCCAGTTGAAGCCCACGCGCGGCGACCAGTTGTTCATGTCGCGCTTCCGCGTGCCCTTCACGAACGGTGCGACGATCGGATTGATCTCGCCGACGCGGCTGATGTTCTTCACGTCGGTGTCGAACTCGTAGCGAAGCCCGACGTTGAGCGTCAGATCGGGCCTGACGCGCCAGTCGTCCTGCACGAAGAACGCCACGTGATGGTTGTCCGCATCGGGCAGCTTCAGCCCGCGATCGGGATACGCGCTCCGCAGCGTGACGGCAAACAGCAGATCGCCATCGTCCACGCGACCGTCGCCGTTGGCGTCGTAGCTCGGGAAGTCCTCGACGAGCTCGATGCGGCCGTCGAGGAACACGTCGAGATCGAACAGCGCGTCGACGCGTTGCCACTCGCCGCCCACGCGCAGGCCGTGCGCGCCGCGCGTCCATGACAGGGTGTTGGCCAGTTGGAAGCGCTTCTGCGTCGTGCCCTGCGGCACGCGGAACGACGAGCCGTCGAGCATGCTCGGGAACGTGTACTGCGGTCCGCGCGAGACGGGCACGATCGTGTTGTCGAACGTGCTGAACGACGCCGTGAGCGCGTTGACGATCGACGGGCTCACGATGCGCGTCCACGTGCCGACGGCCGACTGATATGCGTTGTTGCTGCGCTGGCGATACGACGCCGAGCCGATCGCGCGATCGAGCGTGCTCGCGCCTGTGTCTTCCGCACGCTCGCCGGCGTAGCGCACGGTGAGCGAGTCGGCGGCGCCGAGTCGCACGTCGATACGGCCGGAGCCCAGGAGATCGTCGAGCGGCGCGGGCGCGAACGACCTGCGGATGGTCCGTGCCGCGACGTCGCGCTCACCCACCAGCACGGCACCGTTCTGGTTGCGATACTCCGCGGCGACGAACCAGAACGCCCGTCCGGGCGAGAGCGGGCCGCCCAGCGAACCCGCGATCTGCTGGCGGTCGAATGGCAGCGACTCGCCGCTCGATCTGTCGTACGTGGCCGGCAGCGCCTGCCATGCGCTGTCGCGCGCGAAGAACGAGAGCGATCCGCGCACGCTGTCCGTTCCCGATCGCGTCACCACGTTGATCGATGACGAGGCCGATCGGCCGAGCTCCGCGGTGAATCGCTGCGTGGCGATCTGGAACTCCTGCACCGCCTCCTGCGTGACGTTCTGCAGCGGCCCGCCCACCACATCGTCGTTGTTGTCGGCGCCGTCGATCGTGATGTTGCCGCCGCGACCGAGCTGGCCCGCCGAGGAGATGACCACCGTGTTGGACTTGGTGGGATCGAAGTTCGGCGCGGGCGTGTTGCCAGGCACGAGCAACGCGAGTTCGAGGAAGTTGCGGCCGTTGAGCGGCAGCACGTCGATGGCCGCAGACGGAATCACGGCATCGACGACCGAGCGCGTGGTGTCGACCGCCGCGGCGCCGGCGGTGACCGTGAGCGACTCGTCGATGCCCGCCACGCTCATGTCGATGTCGACGACGAGCGTCTGGCCCACTTCGAGAAGGAGCCCGCGCCGGATCACGTCGGCCAGTCCCGGTGCCGACACGGTCACGTCGACGGTGGCTGGCGGCACGTTGGCGACGAGGAAGCTGCCATCGGCGGTCGTCGGCACCTCACGCGTGGCGCCCGTCGCCGGCGTGGTCACGGTGACGCGCGCCCCGGCAATCGGCGCCGCCTGCGCATCCTGCACGCGCCCCCTGATCGTCGATGTCACCTGTCCGTGCGCTGTCGTCGACAGCACGCCCATCACCAGTCCGACCACCCACACGCACGCGTATCGCATTCGCTCCGACTCCTGGAGCGGTCAGTCACCTGCCGCCCGAACGAGACAAGCGTTCAGCATGGCGGCTCCGCGCACGCACGCCCACACTCGGATCGGACTAGCTCGAGCAATACGTTTGGACTATGACGAACGTTGGCGGGCCGAACGGGCCGACCTTACCTTATCGCCTGGGTAGGGCCGGCTCCACAGGTGGTGGGGCCGGCTCTCCGAGCCCGGCCCCTGCGGCCTGGCCCTCCGCCCTGCCCTACTCCCGTTCGATCTCGATCGCGGCGCTCCGCGAGACCAGGCGGACGATGGGACCGCCTGTCCCGATGTCGGCGGTCAACTGGCCGCGTGCCGGCGCCGCGTCCTCGATGTCATCGGCGTGAATCGCACCCGAGCGACTGCTCGCGTCCACGTGCATCGGCGCGTTGCGAGGCACGCGAACCGTGATGCGGCCCGACTGCGTCTCCACGTGCCACGCGTCAGACGGCGTGCCCGCGACAGCCACGGCGCCGCTGCCCGACCGCACCCTCAGCGATCGGCCGGCGCCCGTCACGTCGATGGCGCTCGATCGCGTCTCCACGTCGAGCGACGCACCGCCGGTCAGCGCCACATCGACGCTCCCGCTGCCCGACCGCACGCGCACGTCAGCGCCGGCGTCGACGATGTCGATCTCGCTGCTCGATGTCGTGACCGAGACAGGTCCCCGCGCGCGAGCGACGCGCACCGCACCGGAGCCTGACGTGACGGTGAGCGCCCCCATGTCGGATGCCGTCACGCTGCCGGACCCGGTCGACAGCGTCGTTGCACCGGAGACATCGTCGATGGCGACGGCGCCGGATCGCGTCATGACATCCACGCGCATCGTTTCCGGCACGCGGATGACATAGCTGACGGTGACGGCACGTCGCGCCTCCGCGCTTGCTGGAGTCGTGAGCGTGACGGTACGAGTGTCGGCAGTGATCGGCGGCGCAGCCGCCACCTGCTGCGCCAGCACGACAGCGTTCGCCGGGACGCCGAACCCGACCCTGATGGTGACCGTCCCTGCAATCGCGACGGTACCGTCGGTGCCACGCTGGACCGTCACGGCACCGCGATCCGTCCGCACCACGAGCGTGGCATCGGAGGCGACAGGCACCGTCCTGTCGAACGTGAAGCGCTGGGCAAGCACCTCCTGTGGCGCGACCACCATCAGTAGCAGAGCCACGAGGAGCGTGCGGCACACGATCGAGAACGGGCGGTTGGTCATGAAGGCTCCAAGGAATGCCGCGATGCCGCGATGCCGGGAATGGCAACGAATGCTGAGCTCTTGCCCCATTGCGACATACGCCGTCATGGATGATGCGTCGTCATTCGGCATCGCGGCAT
>CAYRAE010000006.1:12825-20552 GCA_964422175.1 uncultured Luteitalea sp.
ACCGTTTCACGCCAACCGTCGACGGGTTGCCTGACGCGTGTGACGACGGTGGGCAGGTGGCAGCCGGAACAGAGTTGCTGGACGAGTGCGCGCGCCGGTTCGTCGGGCAAGCCGACGCGATCGAACTCCGCTCGCAGCGCCTCGACGGTGTTGAGGCCGGACGGATCCTGCGGAGGCGGGATCGGATCCATCGACGGCATGGACGCCTTCCCGTCGACGGCGAACGTGTACAGGCGACCCGGCGCCTGCGCACCACTGCGACCCGTGGCCACCGTGACGTACTGCACACCGTCGAGCGTGTACGTGATCGGATTGGCGAAACCGGGTGCGAGTGCGACGGACCACAGCGTACGGCCCGTGTCAGCCGCATACGCACTGAACGTTCCGTCGTTCGAGCCGTGGAACAGCAGGTTCCCCGCCGTCGCGAGCGTGCCGCCCGTGATCCCGGGCCGATCGAACGTGAGGCGCCAGCGCTCCTTCTGCGTGACGGGATCCCACGCCACGAGGAACGCCCCCTGCTGCTGACCGCCACCGGCGCCGACGATCTGAGGTCCGCGCGGAGCCGCCGCCCGAGGTGCCGTCGTGGGCTGTGGCGCAGGGGTCGCCGCGCCACCCGGATGCGTGGCCGCGTCGGCGGGAGCTGGTCTGTTGCGCGGGCGACCGGTGTTCATGCGGCCCATCTGGTGCTGGAAGTCCGGGTCCCACGCGTACGTGCCCGTGGTGTGCTGCCCCGGGATGTACGCCAGGCCCGCGCCAGGGTGGAACGCCATCGCGTGCCAGCTGTGCGCGCCGTCCGATCCGGGCGACAGCCGCTGCCCCGTCGTCCCGTAAGCGGCTTCTGACGTCTCTATCGGACGCCCGGTCACGGGATCGACTCCTGTCGCCCATGTCACTGACGTGAAGGGCTGCGCGGAGATGAACGCGCCCGTCGCGCGATCGATCACGTAGAAGAAGCCGTTCTTCGGCGCCTGCATCAGCACCTTGCGCACGCGTCCGTCGAGACGCAGGTCGGCCAGCACGATCGGCTGCGTGCTCGCGTAGTCCCAGTTGTCGGCCGGCGTCGTCTGGTAGTGCCAGACGTACTCGCCCGTGTCAGGGCGCAACGCGAGGATCGAACAGAGATAGAGGTTGTCGCCACCGCCGGGACTGCGCAGTTCGCGCGACCACGGCGAGCCGTTGCCGGTGCCGACGTAGAGCAGATCGAGCTCCGGGTCGTACGCCATGCCATCCCACGGCGTGCCGCCACCGCCGTACTTCCACCATGCCCCGCTCCACGTCTCGGCAGCCCGCGCCATCGCGGCGTTCTCGAAGCCGAGGCTCGGGTCGCCGGGAACGGTCCAGAAGCGCCACACCTGCTTGCCTGTCTGTGCGTCGTACGCCGCGACGAACCCACGCACGCCGAACTCCGCTCCGCTGATCCCGGTGATCACCTTGCCCTTGATGACGCGCGGCGCGCTCGTGATGCTGTAGTCGTCGACCTTGCTCGCCACCTGCGTGCTCCACACGGTACGGCCCGTCCGTGCGTCGATCGCGACGAGGCGGCTGTCGAGCGTGCCGACGTAGACCTTGCCGTCGTGGTACGCCACGCCGCGATTCACCGGGCCGCAGCAGAGGCTCGGTCCGAGTCGCGTGCGCAATCCACGCGCGTCCGTCGTGAACGTCGGATGGGGGATCTGCGGATCCCAGCGCCACTTCACCTTGCCCGTACGCGCGTCGATCGCGACAACCACGCTCCACGGTCCCGTCGTGTAGATCGTGCCGTCGACGATGAGCGGCGTGCCCTGGAGCTGGCCGGGGAAGGCATCGAGCTCGGCGGACCAGGCCAGACCGAGCCGCGCCACGTTCGCCGTGGCGATCTGCGCCAACGGACTGTAGTGCGTCTCGGCGGCATCGAGGCCGTACATCGGCCACGCCGCATCAGTCGCCCTCGCGGTGTTGCGGGCAGCCGCCTGATCTCGATCGGCGGTGCCGACGCGCAGGGCTGTCGTACCGGCGATCACGGAGGCAAGCAGGACCACCACCCCGATGCGCCGCGGTCGGCCGTGTACGCCGCCGCTCACTGGGCCTCGCCCTTCGATGCGGCAGCGGGTGCCGATGCGGAGGCCATGCGCAGGCCACGAGCGGCGAATTGCCTCTCGATCGACACCCGCATCGCCGGCAGGTGGCGCAGCGCGTTGCCGTAGTAGATCTTCCGCAGTACGGCGTCAGGCAGTCCGAGTCCGGAGACGTGCCAGCGCCCGTGCCCGGGCGATCCGCTCGGCGTGCGCACCTGCGCGGGATGCGGGAAGTACTCGTCGAGCGTCTCGAGTATCCTCCAGTGCGGCCGCCAGAACTCGTCGGCCCCGCGCGACTGGCTGCCATCGGTGCCGAATAGCACGCGGTCCTGGTACCTGATGAGGAACTCGCGCCAGAAGCGCGGCGCGCGGCCGAGATCCTGGAACGTCGCGGAGAGCTCGATGTCGGCGTTGGGATACGTGTCGAGGAACCTCGCGAGCGTCTCGGGGTCGTAGTACAGCATCGCCATGTGCGCGTTCACGAAGCGCGTCTTCGGGTGCTTGCGATGCATGTGTTCGCGCGCCTGCTCGATCACGAGATGCGACGGCCCGCCGTCCTGGAGGTTGCCCGACGAGTCGCCGCCGCGCCACAGGCCGGCTTCGTATCGTTCGTTCTTCGGCGAGATCGGGTAGAAGCGACCGATCGAATCGCTCGTGTGGATCATCACCGGCCTGTCGTACTTCGCGGCCATCGCCCAGACTGGGTCAAGCCGTGGATCGTCGGCCTGGATATACGAACCGTCGGGATTCTTCGCGCCCTGACCGAGCTGCTTGGAGACCTTCATCCCCTGCGCACCGGCCTTGAACGCCCGCTCCATCTCCGCAGCGAACCGCTCGGGCCAGCCGGGCTCGTTGATGCCGTCGGCGCTAAAGGTGATGAAGTTCGCCACACGATCGCGATAGGGCTGCCCGGCGGCGAGTACCTCGTCGAGCTGCGCGCCCGTACCGCCGTTCAGGTTCACGATGACGCCCATCCCGATGTCGTCCATGAGGGCCACGACCTCGTCGTAGGCGGCCTTCGACGTGAGGCCGCGCGCGTGGACGTGGAAGTCGACGGCGGGATATTTCGCGCGCCAGACGTTGGTGCGGGGCAGTCGCAGCAGCGTGTAGGGCATCGGCGGCTGCACTTCAGCGCTGGGCGTCCAGCCCTCCGGCGGCGCCACCTGCTCCATCGTCGGCAGCGGCGGCGTCCACAGCTCGCCCTCGTTGACGGTCGCAGGCGCGCGAGGTTCGACGAGGATCTGTGGCGCGACGCGCGTCGGCGCCTGCGCGTGCAGCGATGTGGGCGTGCTGCGCAGCGTCGCGAGCGCGCAGCAGACAACGACGACTGCCGAACACGGCAGCCAGAGACGAGTTGACTGGATCACGAACGGCTCCCGGGGAGGCGGAACACCCGCGCGCATTCTGGCACAACGTGGAATGCCGCGATGCCGCGATGCCGAATGACGGGGCGACACGTCGCCACCGGCTTGATCGCTACACGTAGCCGCCGGATTTCATCCGGCGGTCAGTGCCATTTCGCGCACCGCCTGCCGGACAAGTCCGGCAGCTACGTGTCGTGACATGGAGTCCGTGCGATCCATCTCTCCGGTGCCCAGTGCCCGATCGTGTTCAGCCCGCGCTCATGATGTAGGACTGCAGCGTGCTGATCGTCGATTGCTGGACGTCGACGACGGCGCGGACGATGTCGCCGATCGAGATGATGCCGACGAGGCGCCCGTCGTCGACGACGGGAAGGTGCCTGATGCGCTTGTCCGTCATCAGTGCCATGCAGTCGTCGCACGTCTTGTCGGGCGCGACGGTGACGAGATGGCTCGTCATGACCTCGCGCACGGCCGTGTCGCGCGACGACTTGCCGTGCAGCACCATCTTCCGCGCGTAGTCGCGTTCGGAGAGAATGCCCACGAGATCGGCACCGGAGGTGACGAGGACCGCGCCGATGTCCCGCTCGGCCATCAGGCGAAGTGCGTCGAGTACGGTGTCGTCGGGACTCACCGTGTGAACGGCGGTCCTGCCGGCAAGGATGTGGCGAACGAGGATGGTCATGGCCCCTCCTGCGCAGACGGTGTAGTGTGCAGGCGACCTTACGCCCGTGGCCGCCCCGGGTCAAGCGCGGCGGGCAGAATGGCCGAACGTGAGAAGGGCGGCCACGAGGACCGCCCCCACGGATGACGAAGGGACGGTCGGGTCCGGAGGGCCGTGGGAACGGTCGGGCTCGGAGAGCCGACCCGGCCAGGCGACCGCTCCGGTTCGGAACTGAAGGCCGATGGCCGACGGCCGATAGCCGAAGGCCGTGTCGATAACTGAATTGAGGTGACTTGATGACTCGCACGCTCGTGATGACCGGTGCCGCGGCGCTGGCGCTCGGACTCGGAACCGGTGCGCTCGTGGCCCGGCAGGCTGCTCAGCGCTACGTGGTGGGGAACCCCGTTGGCCTCCCTGTCGAACCGGCAGCCGACGGACGCTTCGCGCCGGCGTCGGCCAACGTGAAGGTCTACGGTGCCGTCTATGCCGCCGAGAGCTGCTCCTACGATCCCGTCAGAAAGCTCATCGTCGTGCCCAACCGCGGCGTGCCGCAGCACATCCAGGCGAACAACGCATGGATCTCACTGCTCAACCATGACGGGTCGGTGCACACGCCACGCTGGATCGGCGTGCAGAACCCCGGGGCCGCGCGCGACGGCAGCACGCCCCCACTCGTCCTGAACGAGCCGTTCGGGAGCCACATCGTGAACGGCACGTTGTACGTGGCCGATCGCGATGGCAGCACGGGACCTGACGTGAAGGGCGTTGCGGTGATCCGGCGCTTCGACATGGCAACTGGACTGCCGAAGGGCGAGACGCCGGTCCCTGCCGTCGAGTGGTTCAACGACATCGAAGTGGCCAGCGACGGCACCGTGTACGCCACCGTCACGGGCGGCGGACAGGAGGCCGACGCGGCATCGTGGCAGGTGTGGCGCATCAGGCCCGACGGGACGTCGAGCGCCATCATCACCGGCGCGCCGCTGAAGCGCCCCAACGGCATCGCCATCGACGGCGACGGCAATCTCGTGGTGGTCAACATGCTCACGCCCGACGTGCAGACGTTCACGCCAGACGGCCGGCTTCTCAAGACCGAGCAGGCCGCGCAGCCCGGCAACGACGGCATCGTGATCATGAAGGACGGCACCAAGTACGTGAGCAGCGTGACGCAGGGCGGCGTGTCGCGTATCAGGCCCGGCCAGCCGGCAACGCTCATCGCCGAGAACATCCCGAGCGCCGCGTCCATGTGCTACGACGAGGACGCGAACCAGCTGGTGATCCCGATGAACGCCAACAACGCGCTCGCCTTCGTGAAGATCGATTGACGAGGACGAAGGACGACGTCAGGGCCGGGCTCCGAGAGCCGGCCCTGCCCCACTGCGGGCCGCACTGCCGCCCGCTCAACGCGCGTGAGGCGTGGTCCAGGCCGCGGCAATGAGCCAGGCGGACGCCATCAGTTCCATGGCGCGGACGATGCCGCAATGCCGCGATGCCGGGCATTGCCCCCGACTCCCGTCATTCGTCATTCATCATTCGTCATTACAGCAATCCCCTCTCCACCAGTTCCCCTCTGACCGCGACGGGGCCGTCGACGAGGGCGGCGTGGAGGCCTCGGGTACGAGCGGCGGTGACGTTCGCGGCGCTGTCGTCGAAAAACAGCACCGACGCGGGCTCCACGTCGAGCCTCGCCACCATGACGTCGAAGATCGCCGGATCCGGCTTGCGCCGGCCCGCCTCATGCGACCCGAGCGCCAGATCGAAGGCGTCGAGCACGCCAATCGCGTCGAGCCGTGCCCAGTGCGCGGCATTCGAATTGCTCAGCGCGGCAAGTCTGTAACGCGGGCGCAGGTCGTCGAGCAACTCACGCGCACCGGGCAACCAGCCACGCACCCAGTTCTGCCACGCCTCGAGAAACGCGTCGGGCGAGAGCGTGATGCCCCAGTCGCGTGTGAAGCGCTCGATGAACTGATCGGTCGTGATCGCACCCGCGCCGTACGCCAGCGAGTGCGGACATTCGGCCCACTTCCTGGCAAGCGCGTCAGGATCCATGCGCGCGGGCAGCAGCGCCTGGATGTCGTCGAGGCCGGAGAAATCGACGAGCACGCCCCCGAGATCGAACAACAGCACTGACACGCGATCGGCCATGTGCGGATTATCGCCGGGCCGGCGCTATGATGGGCGCTCCATCGACCCTGCCCCAGGACGAGCCATGACAGACGCCAACCCGCGCGGCGCATCACGCCGCGCCTTCCTGCGCACAGCCGCCGCCACGACCGCCGCGATGCCACTCGCCTCACTGGCGACAGCGCCCGCATCGGCCACAACAGCCACGCCCCTTGCACAAGAGCCCCGTCTGCAGGAATGGCAGGGTCCGCCGCGCCTGCAGTTCGCCGTGATCGGGCTGAACCACGGGCACATCACGAGCATGACCAACACGGTCCTGCGCGGTGGCGGAGAGCTCACGTGGGTCTACGCGAAGGAACCGGAGCTGGTGAAGCCGTTCCTGACCCGATTCCCTCAGGCCCGTCTCGCGCGCAGCGAAGCCGAGATCCTCGACGATGCGGCGGTGAAGGTGGTGCTGAGCGCCTCGATTCCCGACGAGCGCGCGCCACTCGGCATCCGGGTGATGCGCGCGGGCAAGGACTTCATCGCCGACAAGCCCGGCATCACGTCTCTCGCGCAGCTCGCCGAGGTCCGCGCCGTGCAGGCGGAGACGCGCCGCATCTACTCGATCGTCTACAGCGAGCGGCTCGAGAACAGGGCCACGGTGAAGGCGGGCGAACTCGTGAAGGCCGGCGCGATCGGCACCGTGCTCCAGACGATCGGCCTCGGTCCGCATCGCGCGGGCTTCAAGACGCGTCCCGACTGGTTCTTCGACACGGCACGCTACGGCGGCATCCTCGTGGACATCGCCTCGCACCAGGCCGACCAGTTCCTGTTCTTCACCGGCTCGACGCGCGCGGAAGTCGTCGCCTCCCAGGCCGGTAACGTCCACACGCCGCAGCACCCGAAGTTCGAGGACTTCGGCGACATGATGGTGCGCAGCGACAAGGGTTCGGGATACATCCGCGTGGACTGGTTCACCCCCGACGGCCTGCCCACGTGGGGCGATGGCCGCCTCACAATCCTCGGCAGCGATGGATTCATCGAGATCCGGAAGAACGTCGACATCGCCGGCCGTCCCGCCGGCAACCACCTGTTCCTCTCCGACCAGAAGAGCACGCGCTACATCGAACTCGGCGAGGTCGAGTTGCCGTACGGACGGCAGATCGTGAGCGACATTCTCGACCGCACCGAGACCGCGATGACACAGGCGCATTGCTTCCTCGCGATGCAGCTCGTGCTCGAGGCCCAGGAAAAGGCGCGCGCTCCACGTCTCGGCTGACACGTCATGACCAACCATCGGCGACACGGCGCATCGCGCCGCACGTTCCTGCGGACCGCGGCGGCCACGACGGCCGCCATCGGCTTCCCGACGATCGTCCCCGCGTCGGTGCTTGGCGCACAGGCGCCGAGCAACCAGATCACCGTTGGTGCGATCGGCGTCGGCCGCATCTCGCGCACGCACGACATGCCCGGCATCTGGAAGTACCCGCACGCGCGCATCGTCGCCGTGTGCGACGTCGACGCGAAGCGCGTGCGTGAAGCGAC
>CAYRAE010000006.1:20652-30950 GCA_964422175.1 uncultured Luteitalea sp.
CAGCAGCGATCGCAGGTGCAGTTCAGGCGCGCGTGCGAACTGGTACGCAACGGCCGCATCGGCAGAGTGACGGCGGTGAAGGTGGGTCTGCCGGGCGATCCCTCTGGGCCGGTCGAGCCGGAGATGCCCGTGCCGGCGACGCTGAACTACGACATGTGGCTCGGCTCGACGCCGCGCATCTTCTACACGGAGAAGCGCGTCCATCCGCAGGACGGCTACGACCGTCCGGGATGGCTGCGCTGCGAGCAGTTCGGCGCGGGCATGATCACGGGCTGGGGCGCGCATCATCTCGACACGGCGCACTGGGGCATGGGCGCGGAGTTCACGGGCCCCGTAGAGATCTGGGGAACCGCCGAATTCCCGAAGAGCGGGCTCTGGGACGTCCACGGGCCGTTCACGACGCACGCGCGTTATGCCGACGATGTGGTGATGACCGTCAGCGGCGACTTCCCCAACGGCATCCGCTTCGAGGGGACGGAGGGCTGGATCTTCGTGTCGCGCGGCAACGAGACGGTCACGGCCAGTGACCCCGTCGCGAAGCTGAAGGACACGCAGGCGCTCGCGGCCAGCGATCCGCGCATCCTGGAGTCGACGATCGGCGGGGATGGCGTCCGGCTGTATGTCAGCGACGACCATCATGGCAACTGGCTGGCGTGCATCCGCACGCGTCAACTGCCGATCGCGCCCGTCGAAGTCGCCCACCGCGCGTGCAGCGCGTGCCTCCTCCACCACATCGCGATGAAGCTGCCACGTCGCCTGCACTGGGATCCCGTAAGGGAACGATTCCGGAATGACGACGAAGCCAACGCGATGCTCTCGCGTCCCCGGCGCGAACCGTACGGGCTGACGACGTAGGGACGGCGCTACCTTGTGTCCTCCCGGCTATCCCAGGAACGCGCGGACCTGCGCGAGGATGAGCCAGCCGCCGAAGAAGCCGTAGAACGCCGTCGCGATGACGAGCATCACGAGACGGACGCCGCCGATGCGCAGTGGCGGCGGGAGGCCGCGCAGGTTCAGCTGGATGAGCAGCACGCCGTAGACCACCATCACGAGGCCGTTGAGACAGGCCGACGTCATGAGCAGCACGAGCGGCTGCTGCATGCCGCTCAGCAGGATGATCGATCCCGACACCACGCCCGCCCACACCACATAGAAATAGAGTCGGCTCTCGCTCCACACCTGGTTGCCCTGCAGGTACACGGTGCGCAGGATGTCGGCGACGATTCGTGCGATGTAGTCGACGGTGCCGAGCGCCACGAGCACCAGCGACATCGCGCCGAACACCCAGAAGAACTTGCCGAACCACGGCGCCACCACGCGCTGCAGCACTTCCCCTTCCGCCTTGATGAACGCGAGGTTGGCCTGGTCGGCGATCTGCTGTCCGGGGATCGTCGAGTGCGCGAGCAGCGAGAACGTCACGATCGAGAAGATGCAGATGAACCAGAAGCTCACCAGCTGCTCGGTGTTGGCGCGACGCCACCACACGCGGAAACGCGCGAGGTTCGCCTCGTCCGTCCGCATCATCACGCCCGTCGTGGGTGCCGCGACGTCCTCACCCGTGATCGGCGACACGATGCGCGGGATGTAGGCGCCCATGCCGAATCCCTTGTCGCGGATCCAGTTGCTTTGTGCGAGGTTGTTCACGCCGCCCGCGCCAGCGAACACGAGCGCACTCAGGAGCAGCGTGATCGGAATGGCGGAGGAATCGGGCAACTGGCCGATGTGCGTCACGGCCTGCGGCAGGTCCGCCCACGCGGAGGCATCGATGGCCGAGACGATCGCGACGGCGAGGAACACGAGCGTGAGACCCACCTTGAAGAACTGCGCGCGTTCCAGCGTCTGGTACACGACAGGCGACATCGTCAGGGCGAAGCCGATGGCGATCATCACGCCCACCGTGATGTAGCCCACGTTGCCGCCGCCCATCAGGAACGTGAGGATGGTCACGCCCGTCGTGGCCCAGCCCGGCCACATGTTGGGCAGCAGCGTGAAAAAGCAGAAGATCCAGCCCCAGTGGCGCCAGCGCCGCACGAAGCCGGCGATCGCCGTCTCTCCGGTGGCGAGCGTGTAGCGCTCGATCTCCATGTTGATGAAGTACTGGAGCGTGACGCTCGCCACGGCGGCCCAGAGGAACGCGGGGCCGACGGCAGCCGTGATGAACGGCCAGATGATGTACTCGCCGGAGCCCACGCCGAGACCGGCGAGGATCACGCTCGGGCCGAGGATCTTGACGAGTGGCAACGGCTCGGGCATGTCCCGCACGGCCATCGCCGGCAGGCACCCCGCGTCGACGTGTTGTTGGTCCGTCACGGCCCCCGCGCGCGGCGCCGCGCCCCCGTCAGTCTCTTGCATCGCGAGATAGTAACAGCCCGTTCCCGATCACTGACTGCCGGATGGCCTGCCGCGCCGCAGCCGTCACGCGAAGGCGCGAAATCCGGCGGCTACACCTTCTCCGTCTCCACAAGTGATTCCTTACCTGAGCGAGTGGTCTGTTCGAGGAGGTGGACGATCGAGCGGTAGGGCCGGCCCGTGGCGGAGGTGAGGGCGACTTCGCACATGCGGTTGGCCGAGACGTGCGCGTCACACGCCGCGGCGCGGACGGCTGCCGCTTCGTGGCGCGTGGCAGACGCCGTGAGCTCCGGCACGATGAAACCGCGGTCGCCGGCGAACCCGCAGCACGCGGCGGCGTCGGGCAGCACGACATGGTCCGCGCACGCCTCGGCGAGCGCGACGAGGTCCTCCACACCACCCATCTGCACGAGCGCGCACGTCGGGTGGACGGCCACCGACGCCACCGGCGCCGTGACCACGAGATGCGGCAGCAGTTCGGTGCGCGCGAACTCGACGCTGTCGAGCACACGCAGCCGATCGAACCGCTCGCGATTGGCCTCCGTCAGAACGGGCCGGCATCCGCGCAGGCCCTGCGTACAGGAGTTGGCGTCGATCACGATCGGCAGTCGTCCCTCCTCCGACCACGTCCAGCAGCGTTCGATCGCGTCGTTGGCCGCCTGCCGATGTCCACCCACGAGCCCCTTCGACGAGAACGCCGTCCCGCAACACGTCCCGTGCACGTCATCAGGGATCCACACGGGACGGCCCGCACGCGCCGCTACGGCAACGAGCGCGCCCTGCAAGGACAAGGTGTCGGCGTCGTCAGGCGACGCGCCGAACAGTCGACCGACGCACGCAGGCACGTACACCGCGGCCGCACCTGCGCGTGGTGTCCTCGGCAAGGCCGGTGCGGGCAGCGGCATCGCCGGTGTCCACTGCGGCACTTCACGGCCCCCGACTCGACGTGCCACACGCGTGAGCGCCGGCATCGCGCGCGGGCCGAGGACGCGCTGTACGCCATGTCCGACTGTCAGCGCGGTCTTGACGAGCGACTCCGCCAGCCCGAAGTGGCGCGCGAGCGCCACGCCCGACTGCACGGGTGTGTCATGCGGCACCGGGATCGCGCGGGGTCTGTTGCGCAGGCGCTTCACGAGCGTGCCCGTGTCGATGCCGACCGGACACGCCGTCGCACACATGCCGTCGGCCGCGCATGTCGTCATGCCGTCGTATTCGTACGCCTCCCACAACGTGTCGAGTGACAGGTCGTCGTCGAGTCGCGCCATCTCCCGGCGCACGACGATGCGCTGGCGGGGCGTGAGAGTGAGCTCGCGCGACGGACAGACACGCTCGCAGAATCCGCACTCGACGCACGTGTCCACGACGTCTTCGACCGACGGCAGCGCCTTGAGATCCGTGAGGTGCGCGCGCGGATCCGCGTTCAGGATCACGCCGGGGTTGAGCAGCCCTTCCGGATCGGCCAGCGCCTTGAGCCGCTGCATCACGGCCAGCGCCTCGGGCCCCCACTCGGCCTCGACAAACGGGGCCATGTTGCGCCCCGTGCCGTGCTCGGCCTTGAGCGCGCCGTCGTACGTCCCCACCACGAGCGCGACGACATCGTCCATGAAGCGCGCGTACTGATCGATGGCCGCCGCGTCGTTGAACGACTGCGTGATCACGAAGTGCAGGTTTCCGTCGCCCGCGTGCCCGAAGATGATGCCCTCCGGGTAGCCGTGCCGCACGAACAACGCCTGCAGGTCGCGCACCGCATCGCCCAGGCATGCGATCGGGAACGCGACGTCCTCGATGATCACCGTGGTGCCGCTGCGCCGCACGGAGCCGACGGAGGGATACAACCCATCGCGCACACGCCACAACTTCCCGATCTGGCGCGGATCGTCAGTGAAGCCAGCCGGGTACATCAGCCCGTCGAGGCGTTCGGCGAGCGGCTCCGCCACAGCACGATAGTTCGCGAGCGCATCAGGCGTCTCGGCCTGGAACTCCACGAGCAGTCCAGCCGCCGTGGGAGGCAGACCGAGGAGCTCCGGCGGTACACCCGGCTGGCGTTCCACAGCGCGCAATGACGCACGGTCCATCAGTTCGAGGGCCTTCGCGCCCGCCGACTTGAGCACGGTGATGGCGGCGCACGCCGCGTCGAGCGACCCGAACAGCAGGAGCGCCGTGCACTTGTATGGCAGGTCTGGGACCGTGCGCAGCACGGCCTCGGCGATGAAGGCGAGCGTCCCCTCCGAGCCGATCAGCAGATGGCTGAAGATGTCCACGGGCCGCGCGTGATCGAGGAACGCGTTGAGGCCATACCCCGTGGTGTTCTTCATCCGGTACTTGGCCCGGATCCTCGCGGCCAGCGCGGGGTTGGCTTCGAGTGACGCCTTGAGCTCCAGCACGCCGTCGGCCAGCGCCGGAGCTTCGCGCCTGAACTGTGCGTCGGCGTCCGGTTGTGCCGTATCGATGCGCACGCCGGACGGCAGCACGAAGACGATCGAGTCGAGCGTGTGATACGCGTTCTGCGCGACGCCGCAGCACTTGCCTGACGCGTTGTTGGCGAGGATGCCGCCGAGCGCGCACGCCTGGAGACTCGCCGGGTCCGGTCCGATCTTCCTGCCGAACCGCCGCAGCGCAAGGTTGGCTTCGCCGCCGAGCACGCCGGGCTGGACGCGCACGCGCGCGCCCTCGTCGAGCACCTCGATGCGCCGCCAGTGGCGCTTCACCTCGACGAGCAGACCTGCGGTGACCGCTTGACCCGACAGGCTCGTGCCGGAGGCCCTGAACGTGATCGGGATGCGCAGTTCGTGCGACAGCCGGAAGAGCGCCGCGATCTCGTCGACACCGTCGGCGAGCACGACGGCGCGCGGCACCGGACGGTAGAAGCTCGCGTCGGACGCCCACGCCGCGAGGTCGATCGGACGCGTGAGTACACGCTCACGCGACACGATCGCGTCGAGGCGCGCACGGAGCGCCGCCGCGTCGATGGTGGGCGTGTCCGCCACGTCAGTGCGAATGGCGGGGCACGGCGGACCCGCTGCCGCCCTCGAGAAAGTCCATGTCCGCGCCCTTGTCGGCCTGCGTCACGTGCTCGAGATACAGCTTCACGTATCCACGCGTGGCGCTGGGCTCCGGAGGCTGCCACTCCGCACGCCGCCGCGTCAGCTCGTCCTCGTCGACGAGCAGCGACAGCCGGCGCGCCGGCACGTCGAGCTCGATCAGATCGCCCGTGCGCACGAGCGCCAGCGGACCGCCGATGGCCGCTTCCGGTGCGACGTGCAGCACCACGGTGCCATATGCGGTGCCCGACATCCGCGCGTCGGAGATGCGCACCATGTCCGTCACGCCCTGTCGCAGCAGCTTCGGCGGCAACGGCATGTTCCCGACTTCCGGCATGCCCGGATAGCCGCGCGGCCCGCACAGCTTGAGGACGAGCACGCTGTCGGCATCGACGTCGAGCTCCGGATCGTCGAGCCGCGCATAGAGGTCGTCGATGTTCTCGAACACGACGGCGCGTCCCGTGTGCTGCAACAGGTGCGCACTCGCGGCGGCGGGCTTGATGATCGCGCCATCGGGCGCAAGGTTGCCCTTCAGCACGGCGATGCCACTGTCGGGCACCACCGGTTCTTCTCGCGGACGGATCACGTCGCGGTTGTAACAGGGCGCGTCGGCGATCAGGTCGCCCATCGTGCGTCCGGTCACCGTGATCGCGTCGCGATGAATCAGATCGCCGAGCTCGCGCAGCACGGTGGGCAGGCCGCCCGCGTAGTAGAAGTCCTCCATCAGGAAGCGACCCGACGGCATCAGATCGACGAGGCACGAGACATCCCTGCCGAGGCGGTCCCAGTCATCGAGCGAGAACTCGATCCCGACGCGCCCGGCGATGGCGAGCAGATGGATCACGGCGTTGGTGGATCCGCCGACGGCGTTCACCGCGCGGACGGCGTTCTCGAACGCCTTGCGCGTGAGGATCGTCGACAGCCGCAGGTCCTCGTCGACCATCGCGACGATGCGGTTGCCTGTGAGGTGGGCGAGCCGCGAACGCCGCGCGTCGACAGCGGGAATCGCCGCGTTGGCCGGCAGCGTGATCCCCAGCGCCTCCACCAGGCATGCCATCGTCGAGGCCGTGCCCATCGTCATGCAGTGTCCTGCCGAGCGGCTCATGCCCGCCTCCGCGTCGCGGAAGTCCTCGGGCGACATCTGACCGCAGCGCATCTCCTCGCTGAACTTCCAGACGTGCGTGCCGGAGCCGATGTCCTGCCCGCGGAACTTGCCGTTCAGCATGGGCCCGCCGGACAGGACGATCGTCGGCAGGTCCACGCTCGCCGCCCCCATCACGCACGCGGGCGTGGTCTTGTCGCAGCCGACGAGCAGCACCACGCCGTCGATCGGATTGGCGCGGATCGACTCCTCGACGTCCATGCTGGCGAGGTTGCGGAACAGCATCGCCGTCGGGCGGAGCTGCGTCTCGCCGAGCGACATCACGGGGAACTCGAGCGGGAAGCCGCCGGCCTCATAGACGCCATGCTTGACGTGCTCGGCCAGGTCGCGCAGGTGCGCGTTGCAGGGCGTGAGCTCTGACCACGTGTTGCAGATGCCGATGATCGGCCGTCCGTCGAACACGTGATCGGGGTGTCCCTGGTTCTTCATCCAGCTCCGATGGATGAAGGTGTTCTTGTCGATCCCCGAATACCACGCGGCGCTGCGCCGCGGCCGCTTCACGCCTGACATGAGAGCTCCCAGTGGAATTTCAGAATTTCAGAGCAGCGCGCCGGCGATGGTGGCGGTGACGAAATTGGCGAGCGTGCCGGCCATCATCGCGCGGAAGCCGAGGCGGGCCAGGTCGCTGCGGCGCGAGGGCGCGAGCGCGCCGATGCCGCCGACCTGCATGCCGATCGACGCGAAGTTGGCAAAGCCGCACAGGGCGAACGTGGCGATGGTGAACGACCGCGGATCGAGCGTCGCCTTGATCGCGCCGAGCTGCGAGTACGCGACGAACTCGTTCAGCACCATGCGCGTCCCGAGCAGGTTGCCGATGACGGGCGCGTCCTGCCACGGCACGCCCATGCTCCAGGCGATCGGCGCGAAGACCCAGCCGAAGATCTGCTGCAGGCTCAGCCCGGCAAGACCGAGGATCGCGTTGACGAACGCGATGAGCGCGAGGAACGAGATGAGCATCGCGCCGACGTTGAGCGCGAGCATGAGCCCTTCGGAGGTGCCGCGTCCCGCCGCGTCGATGATGTTGACGTCGGTGCGCTCGTGCTCCAGCTTCACCGTGCCCATCGTCTCGGGCACCTGCGTTTCCGGCACGAACATCTTGGCCATCATCAGCGTGCCCGGTGCCGTCATGATGACGGCGGTCAGGAGATGCTGCGCCTCGATGCCGAAGAGCACGTAGGCCGCCATGATGCCGCCGGAGATGTGCGCCATGCCCGACGTCATCACCGTCATCAGTTCGGACTGCGTCATCTTCGCGAGGTACGGCTTGATGGTGAGCGGGGCCTCCGTCTGCCCCATGAAGATGCTCGCCGCGACGTTGAGCGTCTCGGCGCCGCTCGCCTTCATCACCCAGCGCATGCCGACGGCGAAGACGCGCACCACCATCTGCATCACGCCCAGGTAGTAGAGGATCGCGAAGAGCGAGGCGATGAAGATGATGGTCGGCAGCACCTGGAAGGCGAAGAGCACCGAGTAGCGCGCGCCTTCCTCGCCGAGCGTCGCCGTCATGATGCGCGGCCAGACCGTCTTGTCGCCGAGCGGACCGAAGACGAACGCCGCCCCCACGGCACCGAAGTCGAGCAGCCAGTTGATCCCGCGTCCGGCGGCCGCGAACGCCTCTCGACCGGGCGTCGTGCGCAACACCACGAGCGCGATGACCACCTGCAGGCCGAGTCCCCACGCGACGGTCTTGCGGTCGATGGCCGAACGGTCGTTCGACCACGCGAACGCGATCGACAGAAGGACGAGCAGTCCGACGAGCGATTGCACCTTGGGCGCGTGCGCGACAGCTGCGACCGCCGCCAGCACCGCGGCCGCACCAAGCATGCCGCCCAGAATCAGCACGTCCCCCCGACGCCACGGCGCGCGGGCGGGAGCCGCCACATGAGGATGAGTCACGCGCGGAAGTATAAGCGTGGCACCGGGCACCGGGCACCGGGGCGCTCAGTGGGTAGGGCCGGCCCTCCGCGTGGTAGGGCCGGCTCTCCGAGCCCGGCCGACACGAGCGTCGCGGCTTGGAACCAATCGGGCTCGCGTGCACACTAACGCGATATGTCCCATTCCCATCGTCCCGGCCTCGCGGCCCTGCTCGCGATTGCGCTCGGCATTCCCCTGCTCGCACAGGAACCCGCGCCGACCGCGCCGCTTCCCGTGAAGCGCGTCGTGCTCTACAAGAGCGGCGTCGGGTACTTCGAGCATGTCGGACGCATCAGCGGCAGCGACACCGTCACCGTCGACCTCACCAGCGGCCAACTGGACGATGTGCTCAAGTCGCTGACGACGGTGGATCTGGGCGACGGGCGCGTGACGGGGATCACGTTCAACTCGGTGGCGCCCCTCGAGCAGCGCCTGCGCACGCTGGGCCTGCCGCTCGGCACCGACACGTCGCTGCCACAACTGCTCCAGGCGCTGCGGGGCTCGCGCGTGGAGGTGCAGGGTTCGGGCGCCGCCATCAGCGGTCGCGTCCTCAGCGTGCAGGAACGCGACAGGCAGGCCGGCGACGTCACCGAACGCGTCACCGACCTCACGCTCGTCACCGATGCCGGCGTGGTTCGCACTGCCGTCGTCACGCCATCGGTGAGCATCCGCCTGGCCGAGTCGTCGCTGCGCGGCGAGCTCTCGCAGTACCTCGATCTCGTCGGATCCACGCGCGCGCAGGACGTGCGCCAGTTGCGCATCGCCACGACGGGAACCGGCACGCGTGACCTGTTCGTGAGTTACGTGAGCGAAGTTCCCGTCTGGAAATCGACGTATCGCCTCGTCCTGCCCTCGACGGGATCGCGCGCGCCATTCCTCCAGGGCTGGGCCATCGTCGACAACACGCTCGGCGAAGACTGGACGGACGTGCAGCTCTCGCTCGTGGCGGGCGCTCCCCAGTCGTTCATCCAGCGGATCTCGCAGCCGCTCTACACGCGACGTCCCGTGGTGCCGCTGCCGAACACGGCACTCCTCACGCCACAAACGCACGACGCGACGATGACGACGTCCGAGAAGGCCATGGCGCGCGACGGACGTGTCGAAGGAGGGATCCCAGGAGGTGCGCTGGGTGGCGTTGTCGGCGGGCTGCCGAGCCCCGCGCCGCCACCCGCACCCACCGCGCAGTTCCGGGTAACCCCCAGCGAGGAAGCCGTGCTCGACCGGATGTCGTCTGCACCGGTCGAGGCGCAAGGTGCCACACTCGGCGACCTCTTCCAGTACACGCTCACGCAACCGATCACCATCAGGCGCAACCAGTCGGCGCTCGTGCCGATCGTGCAGGCCGACGTCAGTGTCGAACGCGTCTCGCTCTGGAGCGCGGCGTCGCGATCACCGCATCCGCTGCGCGCCGTGTGGCTCACCAACGACACGGGGCTGACGCTCGACGGCGGGAGCCTGTCGCTCGTCGAAGGCGGCGCGTTCGCCGGCGAGGGCCTGCTCGATCCCGTGCAGCCGAAAGAGAAGCGATTGATTTCCTATGCCGCCGACCTTGCCGGCCGCGTAACGGTGTCTCGCGATGGCGGACCGCGGCGCGTCAGCCGGATCCGGATCAGTCGCGGGGCGTTCATCCAGGTCGTGCAGGAACGCGCGAGCAGCACGTACACCGTGCGCAACGAGGACGCGGAGCCGCGCACGTTCGTGATCGAGCACGCCAGGCGCGATGGGTGGGCGCTGGCGCCGGGCGCGCCGGCGCCCGCGGAGACAGCCGCCGCCGCGCACCGCTTCCGCCTCGTCGTCGCGCCGCATGCGTCGCAGGAGCTGAAGGTGGACGA
>CAYRAE010000007.1:0-7078 GCA_964422175.1 uncultured Luteitalea sp.
TGGTTCGCGCTCGTCACGCGTGAACGGTCCGGCGCGACGGCGATGGTGCGCGACGTGGCCGCTGCGCACGAGGCATGGCTCCTGTCGGGTGACACCGATGCGGAGGCCGCGCGCTGGCGGGATGTCTTCGACACGCGCGTCGGGTTCCGGCAGACCCCCGAGGACAAGCTTGCCGTCGTGCAGGCGCGACAGGGCGACGGACGTCGCGTGCTGATGGTGGGCGATGGCCTCAACGACGCCGGCGCGCTGGCCGCGGCCGATGTCGGCATGGCGGTGTCCGACGAGACCGCCTGCCTCGTGCCGGCGTGCGACGTGGTCATGCGCGGCGATCGCCTGACGCTGCTGCCCGCCGTGCTGCGATACGCCCGCCGTGCGCGCGCGGTGATCGTCCTGTGCTTCATCGTGTCGATCCTCTACAACATCGTCGGGATCGGGTTCGCGCTCACCGGACATCTCACGCCGCTGGCCACGGCGATCCTCATGCCCGTCAGTTCGCTCACCATCGTCGGGCTCAGCGTCGGCCTGATGCGGGTGCGCGTTCCCGGAGAGGCGACGCCGTGTCCGTGATCATCCTGCTCATCGCCGCCGGCGTCCTGGTGGCCGGCGGATTCCTGGTTGCGTTCGTGTGGGCCGTGCGAACCGGCCAGTTCGACGACACCACGTCACCGGCCGTCCGCGTGCTCTTCGACGAGCCGCCCGGTGTTCCCCTGGACAGAAGCCGTGAAGGGTCCTGACTCCATGCATGCTGCCGAACACTCGCCCGGAAGCGGGCCGTCGCCCGAGACCTTCGCGTACGACAACGCGATCGTCCGCAAGTTCATCGTCGCCACGTCCCTGTGGGGGGTGGTCGGCTTCCTCGTCGGCCTGATCGTCGCGATCAAGCTGGTGCGCCCCGAGTTCCTGAGCTTCCTGCCGGAGCTCTCGTTCGGCAGGCTCAGACCGCTGCACACCAACGCGGTGATCTTCGCGTTCGCGGGCAACGCCATCTTCGTCGGCGTGTACTACTCGCTGCAGCGGCTGTGCAAGGCGCGCATGTTCAGCGACGTGCTGAGCGCGATCCACTTCTGGGGCTGGCAGCTCATCATCGTGTCGGCGGCCGTGACTCTGCCGCTCGGGTTCACGACGAGCAAGGAGTACGCGGAACTGGAATGGCCGATCGACATCGCCATCACGCTCATCTGGGTGGCCTTCGGCGCCAACATGCTCGGCACGGTGTACAAGCGCCGCGAGCGGCACATGTACGTGGCGGTGTGGTTCTACCTCGCCACGTTCATCACCGTGGCGCTCCTGCACATCGTGAACTCGCTCGGGTTGCCGGTGAGCCTGCTCAAGAGTTATTCGCTCTACGCGGGCGTGCAGGACGCGCTCGTCCAGTGGTGGTACGGACACAACGCGGTGGCGTTCTTCCTCACCACGCCGTTCCTCGGGATCATGTACTACTTCATCCCGAAGGCCGCCAACAGGCCGATCTTCTCGTACCGCCTGTCGATCGTGCACTTCTGGGCGCTGATCTTCATCTACATCTGGGCCGGCCCGCACCACCTGCTGTACACGGCGCTCCCCGACTGGGCGCAGACGCTCGGCACGGTCTTCTCGGTGATGCTCATCGCGCCGTCGTGGGGCGGCATGGTCAACGGCCTGCTGACGCTGCGTGGCGCATGGGATCGCGTGCGCGAGGATCCCGTCCTCAAGTTCCTCGTCGTCGGCGTGACGGCGTACGGCATGGCGACGTTCGAGGGGCCGATGATGTCGCTCAAGAACGTCAACGCGGTCACGCACTACACCGACTACGTGATCGCGCACGTCCACGTGGGCGCGCTCGGGTGGAACGGCGGCCTCACCTTCGCGATGCTGTACTACATCGTGCCGCGCATCTACGGCACGACGCTCTACTCGGTGAAGCTGGCCAACACGCACTTCTGGCTGGCCACCTTGGGCGTGCTGTTCTACGCGATCCCGCTCTACATCGGCGGCATCACGCAGTCGCTGATGTGGCAGGAGTTCACGGCCGACGGCGCGCTGCGCTATGGCAACTTCCTCGAGACCGTCGTGCGGATCCTGCCGATGTACTGGCTCCGGATCGGCGGCGGCACGATCTTCCTGATCGGTGCGCTCATCGCCATCTACAACCTGTGGAAGACCGCCGCGCAGGGCACGTTCATCCCCGAGGAACCCACGCAGGCGATGCCGCTCACGCGGCTCGCGCCCACCGAGGGTTCGGCGTGGCACCGTGCGCTCGAAGGGCGGCCCACGCAGTTCGCGGTGCTCACCTTCCTGGCCGTGCTCATCGGCGGTGCGGTGGAGTACATCCCGACGGCGCTCATCCGCGCCAACGTGCCGACGATTGCCGCCGTGACGCCGTACACGCCGCTCGAGCTCGAAGGCCGCGACCTGTACATCCGCGAAGGCTGCGTGGGCTGCCACTCGCAGATGATCCGGCCGATGCGTGCCGAGACGGAGCGCTACGGCGACTACAGCAAGCCCGGCGAGTTCGTCTACGACCACCCGTTCCTGTGGGGATCGAAGCGCACGGGACCGGACCTGCACCGCGTGGGCGGCAAGTATCCCGACTCGTGGCATTTCCTGCACATGAAGGAGCCGCGCTCGACGTCGCCGGGCTCGATCATGCCGGGCTACCCGTGGATGTACGACAGACGCCTCGACGACTCGCACATCGAAGGGAAGATCATCACGCTGCGCCGCCTTGGCGTGCCGTATCCCGACGGGTACGAGACGCAGGCGCGCGCCGACATGCAGGCGCAGGCCGAGGAGATCGCGGCGCGCCTGGCCGGTGCCGGGATGGAGACGGCCGCCGATCGCGAGATCGTGGCGATGATCGCGTACCTCCAGCGGCTCGGGACCGACGCGAAGCGCAAACCGGAAGCCACGCAGGCGAGCCTCGACCCCGCACCTGAAGGAGATCGGTGATGTACAAGGAAGTGCTCCGCACGATCGTGGGGATCGAGGTGTTCCCGATCCTGTCGCTGGTCATCTTCGTGACCATATTCACCGTGATGCTGATCTGGACGATGCGGCTCGATCGCGGCCGCCTGTCGCGCTACGCGAGCCTGCCGCTGGACCAGAGCGACGTACCGGCCGACGGCGCGACGGACACCGATGCTCCCGGAGGAACCCGGCTGTGAGTCAGAAGAAGGACGAACTGCTCTCGCACGAATACGACGGCATCCGCGAGTTCGACAACGCGTTGCCGCGATGGTGGCTCTATGGTTTCTACTTCACCATCATCTTCTCGATCGTCTACGTGCTCAACTATCACGTGCTGCCCACGCCGCTGATGGGCAAGCCCGGGATGCTCGCCGAGTACCAGGCCGAGCTCGACGAGGCGGCGGCGCTCGCGGCGAGTCGCCCGAAGGCCGCTGGGCCGAGCGCCGATCTCGTGGCACTGACCGATGCCGACAGCCTCGCGAAGGGGCAGGCGATCTTCGAAGGCGATCACCTGTGCCAGGCGTGCCATCGCAAGGACCTGGGCGGGATGGTCGGGCCCAACCTCACCGACGACCTGTGGATTCACGGCTGCTCGCCGACGGACCTCGTGAAGAACGTCGCGGAAGGGTTCCCGACGCTCGGCATGCTGCCCTATGGCAGCGGCAGCAAGTTGAGTGACGAGGAACTGTTGCAGGTGGTGAGCTACATCCTGTCGAAGCAGGGGAGCAATCCGGAAGGGCCGCGCGCCGCCAATCCCGAGCGCGAGAAGGCCTGCAGCTGAGCCAGAGGTGATGGCCACCGAGCACGACACGCCGCACGCGCACGGGTTCGACGAGGACCACGACACGTTCCGCAACGAGCTGGCCAGCGTCCAGCGCGACGGGCGGCGGCGATGGATCTACGCGCGCAAGCCGTCGGGGCGGTTCTACGCCATCCGGACGGTCGTCAGCTACGTGCTGCTCGCGCTGCTGATCTTCGGGCCGCTCGTGAAGCTGAACGGGCAGCCGCTCCTGCTGCTCAACATCCTCGAGCGGAAGTTCATCGTCTTCGGCGTGGTGTTCTGGCCGCAGGATTTCTACCTGCTCGTGCTGTGCGTGCTCACCGGGTTCGTGACGATCGCGCTGCTGACCTCGGCGATCGGCCGGGTGTGGTGCGGGTGGCTCTGCCCGCAGACGATCTTCCTCGAGATGCTGTTCCGCAAGATCGAGTGGGCGATCGAAGGGTCGGCGCAGCAGCAGGTGCGGCGTGACAAGGCGCCGTACACGTTCGACACGTGGTGGCGCAAGGGACTGAAGCACGCGATCTTCTTCGCGCTCTCGTTCCTCATCGCCAACGTGTTCCTCGCCTACATCATCAGCGCAGACACGCTCTACACGATCGTGACCGACCCGCCCGGCGAGCACCTCGTCGGACTGTTCACGATCCTCGTGTTCAGCCTGGTGTTCTACGCAGTGTTCGCGCGCTTCCGCGAACAGGCGTGTACGCTGGCCTGCCCGTACGGCCGCGTGATGGGCGCGCTCGTGGACGAGCACACCGTCACCATCACGTACGACAGGCGTCGCGGCGAGCCGCGCGGACGCATGCTCAAGGGCGTTCAGGCGGCCGACACCGGCGACTGCATCGACTGCGGCCAGTGCGTCACCGTGTGTCCGACGGGCATCGACATCAGGAACGGTCTCCAGCTCGAGTGCGTGGCGTGTACCGCGTGTGCCGACGCCTGCGACGATGTGATGCGGCGCGTGAGCAAGCCGGAAGGCCTCATCCGCTACACGTCGGAGGAGGCGGTCAGGACGGGCACGCGGCAGGTGGTCACGTGGCGCGTCAAGGCCTACGCCGCGGCATGGCTGCTGCTGCTCATCGCCGCCGTGACGCTCATCGCCCGTCGGCCGGACATGGACGTGCTGATCCTGCGCCAGCCGGGCACACTGCAGACGACGCTCGATCACGGCGACGTGTCGAACTTCTACAACGTGCAGGTGATCAACAGGACGAGCCGCGCGTTCACGCTGGCGTACCGTGTGGTATCGCCCGAAGGCGGCAGCATCACGCCGCTCGGCCCGATCCACGACGTGCAGCCGTTCGGCCTGGTGCAGAGCCGCTTCCTGCTGCGCCTGCCCGGCAGCACCGTGACGGGTACGAGCACCCCCGTGCGCATCGAAGTGACGCAGGGGGGACAATTGGTGGACACGGTCGATACGTCATTTCTGGCGATTCGTGCACAGTGAGGAACAGCCAGACGACCGGTTGCCCGTTGCCGAGTGGCCGTTGCCGGTGTGAAAGACCATGACCTTCCGATTCAACTGGGGTGTGGGGATCGCGATCTTCTACACCGCGTTCGCGCTCAGTACCGTGGGATTCGTGACGTATGCCGTCTCGCGCGACGTGCCGCTCGTGAGCGAGGACTACTACGCACGCGCGCTGTCGCACGATGCGCACATGCAGGCCGTGGCCAACGCCGACGCGCTCGGTGCGCAAGCGGGTGCGCGCGTGGAGCAGGGGCACATCGTGGTGCGCGTCCCCGCGTCGACGGCCACACTCGTTCGCGGGACCGTCACGCTCTATCGCGCGGCCAACGCCGCCGCCGATCGCAACGTGCCGCTGGTGCCGGAGCCAGACGGCACGCAGGCGATCGCCACCGACGGCCTGGCGTCAGGCGCGTGGCGCGTGCAGATGCAGTGGTCGGTCGACGACCGCGACTATTACGTCGAGCGGCACGTGCGCCTTCCATGACGATGCTCCTGGCGGGCCTGGCGTTGGGCCTGGCCGGCAGCGGCCACTGTGGCGCGATGTGCGGCCCGCTCGTGTGGCTCGCCAATCCGCGCCGCGCGTCGATCGACGGCGTGGATCCCTCCACGCGCCAGCTCGTGACGCATGCCGCTCTCTATCACGCGGGTCGTGCGTCGACGTACGTCGCGCTGGGCCTCGTTGCCGGCCTTGCCGGCGGCGCCGTGGCGCGCCTCGGTCTCGGCCGCGCGATGGCGATCGTCGCCGGCGTGGCGCTCGTGCTGCAGGCGCTGGCGGCGACGCGCGTCCTGTCGTCGCGCGGATGGTCGGCTGGCCTGGGCGCGCGCGTGACGGCGGCGCTCGGCCGCATCGGTGCGTGGATGCGTACGCATCGCGTGCAGGGGCCGCTCCTCTTCGGCGCGCTGAACGGTCTCCTGCCGTGCGGGCTGCTGTACGCTGCGCTGATTGCCGCAGCCGGCCTGGGTGACGTGCGCGACGCGCTCGTGTTCATGGCCGCTTTCGCCGTCGGCACCACACCCGTCCTCGCCGCGCTCGGCATCGCCGGCGGCGCCATCGCGATGCGAGTTCCGCACTCCATCCGCCGCGCCGCCCCCTACGCCCTCGCGCTCGTCGGCGTCCTGCTGATCGCAAGAGGGATCAGCCCCGAGCGCCCCCACGCCGCGCACGCGCCTCACGCGGCGCCATCGGCGTCGCGCCACCATCGCTGATCGCCCGCCAGGGGCGGGCGCGGAGGGCCGACCCTGCCTATCCGCCGCAGTGTGGGGTAGGGCCGGCTCTCGGACCCCGGCCCGTCAGAGGCCTGGTGCCGGTGCCGTTCCGCGTCAGGGCATTCGCCGTTTCGCGTATCGATACAACGCCGTGTTGATCGAGATGAGGACGACCGGCAGGATGAGGCTGACCGCGCCATAGGACTGCCAGTTGGGCGTGGCGACGAAGGACCCGACGGTCTGCAACAGGACGGCGCCGAGCGACACGGCGAAGGCGAGGGCCGTCCAGTGCTGGCCGAAGAGCAGGCCGAGCGAGCCGAGCACGCCCGCCACGACGGCGATGCCGAAGAGCGCGAGGAGCCATCCCGGCGTGGCTTCGAACACCGCGCGATCCGGCGGGGGCAGCGCGGCGATGTCGGCGGGCGACATCCGTGCCTGCATCACGAACAGCGCGAGCCCGATCATGTTCCAGAGCAGCGCGGCACTGGCGATGAAGGCGTGCATCCGCGGGCGTGGTCCAGCAGCGATCGGCATCGGACGTCTCCTTTGAGAAGAGGCGCCCAGCGTACTCCACTCTGTCCCTTTGTCGTGTGCCGCGGCGTCGCGAGCCGCGTAGCATTCGAGCGTGCTGCTGCGTGTCCTCCTGGGTGCCGGCCTTGTTCTCGCGATTCCCGCGCCCC
>CAYRAE010000007.1:7178-30553 GCA_964422175.1 uncultured Luteitalea sp.
GTTCACTACGTCGCCAACGCGGGTGTCCGCATCGAGATCGAGGGGCGCCGCTTCCTGATCGACGCCGTGTTTGGCAACGGCATCGTCCCCTATACGGTCAGCACGCCTGAAGCACGCGCGCGCATCGAGGACGCGCGCGAGCCGTACGACAACGTGGATGCGATTCTCGTCACGCACTGGCACGAGGATCACTTCGATGCCGATGCCGTGGCCGCGCATCTCTCGCACAATGCGCGCGCTGTCCTCGTCTCCTCGCCGGACATCGTCGAGCGCGTGCGCCAGCGGGCGCCGGACCTGCCGGACGGACGGTTCAGGGCGGTCCTGCCAGCGCCGGGCGGCGTCGCGCAGGTCGATGTCGACGGTGTCGTCGTGCGTGTCCTGCGCGTGCGTCACAACCCGACGCGACGTCTGCCCGACCAGCACGTCGCGTTCCTGGTGGGCACGTCCGCGCCACTGCTGCACGTCGGCGACGCGGATCCGGCGGCCGACAACTTCACGGCGCTCGCATCGTTGCCCGCTGCGGACCATGCGGTGTTGCCGTTCTGGTACGTGACGAACCCCTCGTCCCGGGCGATGGTGGTGTCTGCCATCCGTCCGCGCCGCATCGTCGCCGTGCACCTTCCGTCCATCGACGCAGAGCGCGTCGACCGCGCGCTTCGTGACGCCGGCGTCGATGTGAGTCTCGCGATGGTGCCGGGGCCGGTGACACCGCCAGTCGCCGTCCTGCCAGTCAAGTGAGGAAGGGCTCTGTGTCTCCAGGCCGGACGGGACTCAGGCTAGTCGGTGCGACCGCGAATGGCGCGACGCAGTGCGGCGAAGGCCTCCGCGAGGTCGGCGGGCTGGTGGTTGGCGTTGAGACCGCTGGGGCTCGGGAGGAGCCACGCGAGGGCGGTGCCGATGGGGTCGGGCTGCGGGCCGATGACGGCGCGTGGGCGATCGAAGGCCACGCGATACGCGCCGATGCCGACGATCGCCACGGCGCGCGGCTTGTAGCGCGCGACCTTGCGCTCGAGCACGATGCGTCCTCGCCGCAACTCCTCATCGTCGAGGTCGGCGGCCGTGGCGGTGGTGCGTCCTGCGAGGTTGGTGATGCCGAAGCCCGCGTCGAGCATGGCCTGCTGGTGCCAGGGCTGCAACAGCGTGGACGTGAAGCCGCCTTCGTACAGCGCGCGCCAGAAGCGATTGCCGGGCCGCGCGAAGTGCAACCCCGTGGCGCCCGAGTAGCGTCCCGGATTGATGCCGCAGAACAGCACGTCGAGTCCCGGCGCGATGAGGTCTGGAATGCGACGTCCGTCAGCGGCGAGCAGTTCGTCGCGCGTGGGTCGTGAGGGTGGGGTGTGGATGAGGCGAGGCATGCGTGTCTCGGCCGTCCTACCTTCTCATGGTTCGCCATCTCTGCGGTTCCGCATGCCCCTGCGCGACGGCAGTACAATCGCCACCATCGAGCGCGTCCACACTGTTCCACCCATCGGGCGCCTCAGGAGGTCTCCATGCGATACACACTCTCGATGATGACGACGCTGGCGTTGGTGGCGTTCGTCTCGGTCTCCGCGTATGCCGCTGACGTGACGGGCAAGTGGACGGCGCAGGTGCCCGGACGCGACGGGCAGACGCGCGAGCAGACGTTCACGTTCAAGGTCGACGGCGAGGCCCTGACGGGCACCGTGTCGGGGATGCCTGGCGGTGACGCCGCCGAGATCAAGGACGGCACAGTGAAGGGCGACGACATCGCCTTCAGCGTGGTGCGGTCCTTCCAGGGGCAGGAGGTGAAGTTCCTCTACAAGGGCAAGGTCTCGGGCGACGAGATCGCGTTCACGTCGACGCGCGACGGTGGCGACGCCCCACCGCGCCCGTTCACCGCCAGGCGCGCGACGTCCTGAGCGTTGCTCGTCGATCGGACGAGTCACCAGAAGCGAGTTTCGCGATGCGTTCGGCGACCGGCCCGATGGTGTGGCTCTTCCTGGCGATGTCGGCGTTTGGAGTGCCGGCAGGCGCGGGTGCGGCCCAGGGAACTCCTTCGTCCGATTCGGTCGCACGACTCGCCACCCGCCTGACCATTCAATCGAGTCGCCTCGGCGAGTCCCGGGAACTCGATGTCTGGGTGCCGCGGTCGTACGCGGAGGGCGGACGGCGATACCCCACGCTGTGGGTGCTCGACGGCGAGGCCTACCTCCTGTCTGCGGCGGGAGCCGTGCAGGCGATTGCCAACGCCGGCCGGATGCCGGAGATGATCGTGGTCGCCGTCAGGAATCGGGATCGGAACCGGGATTTCACGCCGCGGTTGGCCCGCACATCGGAGCCACCTCGTGGGATGACGGCCTGGGGTGGCGCCGAACCGTTTCTGGAGTTCCTGCAGCGTGAGGCGATTCCGGCGGTGGACGGCGCCTTTCGCACGGTACCTTTTCGTACCATCGTCGGCCACTCGCTCGGCGGTCTTTTCGCGATGTGGGCGACCGTCAGGGCCCCCGATCTCTTCCGCGCCAGCCTGATGCTCGATCCGTCGCTGTGGTGGGACAGTCGGGCGGTGTCCGAGGCGACCATTGCGTCGATGACGGCCCACCCGGACTGGATCCATCGGTTCGTGAGCGTGGAGAATCCCGGTCCGGATGGCTGGCGTCCAGACTGGAGCCGGCTGACGGAAGTCCGTCCACGCGGCGTTCGGGCCGACCTGGTTGCTCTCGAGGGCGAATCGCACGGGGCGATGTTCCATCTGGGCGTCTATCGCGGCCTGCTTGCGTTGTTCGCCGACTGGGTGCCGGAACTGCGATACGACGCCAGCCGCGCAACTGAAGCGGCGCTGGACGAACAGTATTCCCGTCTGAGTCGCGAGTTCGGCTATCAGGTCCCTGTTCCGGAGGCCGCGCGCGACGAGGTGCGCCAACGCGCCGCAAGCGCAACCGCTGAGCAGGCCCCGAAAGTCGATGCGGCGGCGGCCGCGCCCTTCGCCGGTCGATGGGAAGGTGTGTTGCGCACCGACCCGGGCGAGCCAATCGAGATCCGGTTCGAGTTCGTTGCCGGCGCCGAGACCATGGTCGTCACGCCAACGGCTCGCGGCCTGGCCGTCGGGGGCGGCGACCTGCGCGGCGCGCCAAGCGCGGTCAGCATCGTGGACGGCGCCGTGCAATGGGAGGAGCGGCGTGGCGCGACGATGCGCTACCTTCACGTCGGTCGACTGGACGCCGCGGGTCGATTGACCGGGACGGTCACGCCACAAGGCGGCCCGCCGCTGCCTGCGGGATTCACGGCACCGCGTGTCACGTTCGAAGTGACCCGGGTGCGTTGACCTGGAGATCGTCGTGCTCCTTGAAATCGACTCGGTCTGACTCATGGCGTCGATGCGGGTCGAGACACGTGTCGCAACGACACTCGACAGGATGGACGGGATAGCGATGCCCCTTCGTCTGGCACGCCAGCGGCTGGATGCCGCGGCGTTGCCCGACGTCGAAGACGGTGGCGTGCGATCGCATGTGGCGGCACTCGCGACCAGTATCCTGAAGGTCGAGACCCAGCTCGCAGCCGGCCGCGCTGTCCTGGAGCACCTGCTCCAGGCGGTGCCCGATCAGACTTCGCCGGACAGGGGACTGGAGGCGGAGCGCGGCATCAGGATGGACCTACATCTGGCGCTCGGTGCGCTGCAGGACGACGTGTTGCGAGGCACTGAGGCATTCTGTGGTGGCGGTGTGCAGGCGCCGTTCGCGCCGGTGTTCGATCTGCTGTGCGGACTCGGCGAGCAGACCGAATGCTGGCGCAACTGGTTGACGGAAGAGCCGCCATCCGCTGACTCGGGCACGGGGAGAGCGGTGCGCGGCTCCGGTACCTGACGGGTTTCTGTCTCGCGTGCCTGTTCTTCGGTGATACGCCCGCCGAGGGACTTCTCCTGGCGGACCGGTGTCGGTACGCGTGGCGACTACGAGATTGTCTTGAAGTCCGCCATCGGTCGGCGTATACAGCGTCATGCACAATCCGCCTTCGCGAACGGTTTCGCTGCGCGCCGTGCGCGCGTCGGTCATGGCGCTCGTTCTCGGCATGCCGGCACTCGCGTCGGCCGACGTCATCACGCAGGCGCGCGCGTTCGATCTGTCGTTTGCCGCCTCGGTCGGCGGCGGTCTTGCCGTCGACGTGCTGCCTTTCAATCGGTTCAACGAATCGCTCGGAACGCTGGATCGCGTGGACGTCACGATCGATGCCTCGCTCCTGATGCAGCTCTTCCTGCCGCTCAGCTTCATCCCGACGCCCACCGGGATGCTGCCCATCCCTTACGCCTACGACATCCGCACGTCGCTCGATGTCGAGGGCCAGGCGTCGGACTTCCTGCTGACGCCGCAGGTGATGCTGCTCGGTGGAGCGCCCGGCGGATCCGTTCAACTGCCGCTGGTGGCGTTGGTCGGGATCCAGCATGCGTTCTCGTACACCGCCACGAGCGACACCATCGGATTCGCGCCTGTCGACACCACGTACGCGCCGGTCGTCGCGTCGTTCGGCTCCGTGGTCAGGACGTCGCCAGTGTTTTCGTCCGGCACGCGCGACGACTTCGTGGCGCCCGTCGCCAACGTGCCGCTCATCGCCTTGCCGAGGCTGGTGCTCTCGGCGCCGACCTTTGCAGGCGCGCAGCAGCCCGGCACCTTCGCCGGCACTGTTGCCGCGACGGGTCTGATGACGGTCACCTATACCTACACACCGACGCCTCCGCCGACACCCGTGCCCGAGTCGGGAACGGCCATGCTCGTCGTCGGCGGGCTGCTGACGCTGATCGCCAGCCGTCGCAGGTCTGCGCGGAGAACGTAGCGCCGGCGGGCGGTCGGCTGGGGTCTGTTCCGGCCGGCGAGGACGCCCGGGTCTGGCTGGTATCGCGCGACCCCTGCACCAGCCGTGCTACAAGCATGGCGGGCAGGGGAGTCGGCCGTTCTCGTGCTCGTGCGTCTCATGGCCTGCTGGAGTCACTGCCGATGTCCGACACAGTCGCACGGGTTCGTCCTCCGCCACGGTCACTGCACGCACGTCCAGGCTATTTCCTCGCGGCCCACATCGCACTCTTCGCCATCGTGCTCGTCGGGTTCAGTCCGACGTTCTTCCTGCGCGGGGCCTTCGGCAACGTCCCGTTGCCAACGCGGCTCGTTGTTCACGGCGCGATCCTCACGCTCTGGTTCTCCGTGTGCGTCGTGCAGGCATGGCTGGTCCATCGCCGGCAGATACCGTGGCATCGGCGTGTCGGCCGTGCGGCCGCATGCGTGGCCGCGGCCGTCCTGGTCTCTGGCCTGGTCGTCACCTCGGGCATGGCTGCGACGCTCACCTCACCACGCGACCCGCGCGTCATCGTCGTGATGGGCAACTGTCTGTCGCTGTTGCTGTTTGCGTCGTTCGTCAGTGCAGGGATCCTGCTGCGCGCGCGAGCGGACGTGCACAAGCGGCTGTTGCTCCTGGCGTCGGTGGCGATCATCGGTCCGGCGTTCGGACGCTTCCCGCTGTGGCCCATCTTCGCCGGCGGCCTCGACGCGGCGGTGCTGTACGGCAACGGTGGCGTCGCGGTACTGCTGACGTCGCTGGTCGCGCACGATGTCGTGACAGCACGCCGCATCCACGCCACGACGGCCATCGGCGTTGTCGCCATCGTGACGAAGATCGCCGTGGCTGTGATGTTGGGCGTCAGCGGCGTCGGCTTCGCGCTGCTGCGAAGGTTCCTCCACGGCGCCTGAGCGGCAGTCGACGCGCCAGAGCGTCATGTGACAACCCGCATGGGTACGGCGTCCGCAGATCGTCGGCCCCGCGATCGCCACGGGCTCCGACTACACCGCACTCGCCACGAGCCGTCGCAACCGGCGGCGGCTTCCGCTGTGACGCGCCAGCCCCGTGCCCCGCTTGATATCTCGCCATCATGATGTCGCGCAGGGGTGCATCCCCGCGCGTGCGGGGGAACCCTCCGGCCAGGAGTGAGGAAAGATCAACGGGGGCGCATCCCCGCGCGTGCGGGGGAACCGGCGGGCAGTACATCCCGCATCCGACGACCTGGGGTGCATCCCCGCGCGTGCGGGGGAACCCGCGATGGGGTGGACGGTCGTCCAGCCTTCGGCGGTGCATCCCCGCGCGTGCGGGGGAACCTGGTGCCGATCCTCGTGCCAGACCGACCAGTGGGGTGCATCCCCGCGCGTGCGGGGGAACCGTCACCGTGAGTACCGCATCCAGAATGAGGCGAGGTGCATCCCCGCGCGTGCGGGGGAACCGCGCTGTTGATGGCCGTGCTCGTGGTGATGTAGGGTGCATCCCCGCGCGTGCGGGGGAACCCAGCTCGCCGCGTGGCTGCGTGGGCGCGGCTTGGGTGCATCCCCGCGCGTGCGGGGGAACCGTACTTCGGGATTGGGAACCCGGCGCCGACCAGGGTGCATCCCCGCGCGTGCGGGGGAACCGCCGGCAGCGAGGTCGGGATGAGGTTGGGCCAGGGTGCATCCCCGCGCGTGCGGGGGAACCCGGGCCGTGTCTTTCGCCGACTCGGTGATGCCGGGTGCATCCCCGCGCGTGCGGGGGAACCCGCAGGAAGCGCACGTTGGCGGCCGACAGGAGGGGTGCATCCCCGCGCGTGCGGGGGAACCGACGACGCGCGCCGGAGTGCCGTGATCGGCACGGGTGCATCCCCGCGCGTGCGGGGGAACCGCGGCGCAGCCGTCGCCCCTCCCTCCCTCTCACGGTGCATCCCCGCGCGTGCGGGGGAACCCTTCCGCAGGAGTTCGCGGACCTCACTCGTCAGGGGTGCATCCCCGCGCGTGCGGGGGAACCTACGACTTCGACGCGCATACGGTCACGCCGGAGGGTGCATCCCCGCGCGTGCGGGGGAACCCGCAATATCGCCGACTCGGCCAACATCGCGACGGGTGCATCCCCGCGCGTGCGGGGGAATCCGCTGAGCACGGGCTCGATGTACTCGTCATCGAGGTGCATCCCCGCGCGTGCGGGGGAACCGGCGCCAGCGACGCGACCGCCTTGATGTATGCGGGTGCATCCCCGCGCGTGCGGGGGAACCTCGCTCGCCGACGTCCTCGCGCTGCTGTCCGAGGGTGCATCCCCGCGCGTGCGGGGGAACCCTCGATGGGCTGACGCAGCGGGCGATCTTCGACGGTGCATCCCCGCGCGTGCGGGGGAACCCCCGGTGAACTGCGGCTCGCGTGCTGGAATGAGGGTGCATCCCCGCGCGTGCGGGGGAACCCGGTTCACGGTCGACGCCGCGCGCGACGATGTGGGTGCATCCCCGCGCGTGCGGGGGAACCGGGCGCGGCTTCACGAAAGAGGAAGCCGCCGGAGGTGCATCCCCGCGCGTGCGGGGGAACCCGTACTGGTCATCGACTACTTACAGCTGATCAGGGTGCATCCCCGCGCGTGCGGGGGAACCCGGCGCTGGTGTTCGCGGCGCTGCTCGTTCGGGGGTGCATCCCCGCGCGTGCGGGGGAACCGCGCCGCTGCCGCTGTTCTGGGTGTTGCGCCAAGGTGCATCCCCGCGCGTGCGGGGGAACCGTGGCGGCGGTGTAGACCTCGGGTGAGGGTTCGGGTGCATCCCCGCGCGTGCGGGGGAACCCCGTGCGCGACGGTCGTCGTCAGCGTGACGGGGGGTGCATCCCCGCGCGTGCGGGGGAACCCCTGCGCAACGACGCGCTACTGGCCCCGCTCCGGGTGCATCCCCGCGCGTGCGGGGGAACCGCTCGACACACCCGCGCAGCCGCGACAGGCGGGGGTGCATCCCCGCGCGTGCGGGGGAACCGTGTTGAGAGTGACCGACCCGCCTAGGGAGAGGGGTGCATCCCCGCGCGTGCGGGGGAACCCAGTTGGCGAAGTGGATCTTCGAGAGCCGGCAGGGTGCATCCCCGCGCGTGCGGGGGAACCCTGCTGCCAGCACATGTAGCCGAACGTGCCGGGGGTGCATCCCCGCGCGTGCGGGGGAACCGCATACCACTGGTTGGCCCCGGTGCCATCGAGGGGTGCATCCCCGCGCGTGCGGGGGAACCGGCGGCGTTCGCCGTCGCGCAGACGGACTTCGGGGTGCATCCCCGCGCGTGCGGGGGAACCGACCTCTTTCACGATGTACTCGCCTGACACGAGGGTGCATCCCCGCGCGTGCGGGGGAACCACAGGCCGTACTCCTGCATCGTGGCGGACAAGAGGTGCATCCCCGCGCGTGCGGGGGAACCGGGCCATCTGGTGGCCCTGGCACGGAAAGCGCGGGTGCATCCCCGCGCGTGCGGGGGAACCCCACTTCGCCGTCCACACGCCGACCACTATCAGGGTGCATCCCCGCGCGTGCGGGGGAACCGGTGGCGCGCAGGATCTACACAAGAACGTCACGGGTGCATCCCCGCGCGTGCGGGGGAACCATTTGCGTGGCGGTGATCGAGCCCGTGGTGATGGGTGCATCCCCGCGCGTGCGGGGGAACCGTGCCGATCGGGAATGTCGGTGCGGGGTCGCCGGGTGCATCCCCGCGCGTGCGGGGGAACCTACGACGCAATCGGGGCCGCAGCTTTCACGGAGGGTGCATCCCCGCGCGTGCGGGGGAACCGCTTCGGCCGCCAGCCAGTCGTTGACCCGGTAGGGTGCATCCCCGCGCGTGCGGGGGAACCTACCGCTGCTCCCACACCGCGATGCCGTACGCGGGTGCATCCCCGCGCGTGCGGGGGAACCCCGTAGATCGGCGGGACGAGGTAGGCGTAGAGGGGTGCATCCCCGCGCGTGCGGGGGAACCATCCTCAGACGACGACAGGGACGTCGGAGGGAGGGTGCATCCCCGCGCGTGCGGGGGAACCCGCCTGAGTGCGCTCGGTCGCGCGTTCGAGCAGGGTGCATCCCCGCGCGTGCGGGGGAACCTCCTGTTCGCGCGTCTCGGCGAACTCCGTGTAGGGTGCATCCCCGCGCGTGCGGGGGAACCCGTCGCGGATGCGTCCGACCCCGGCATCAACAGGGTGCATCCCCGCGCGTGCGGGGGAACCGCCATCACGATCAACGACACAGACGGTCTCAAGGGTGCATCCCCGCGCGTGCGGGGGAACCATGATCGACGCGCTCGATCGCCTCATCGACAAGGGTGCATCCCCGCGCGTGCGGGGGAACCCAGCAGCAGCACGAGATCGGCGTCCTGTTCGAGGGTGCATCCCCGCGCGTGCGGGGGAACCCGCCGCCTCCAGTTCCGCGACGCGGTGACGTAGGGTGCATCCCCGCGCGTGCGGGGGAACCCGCCGCACGGCGTAGAAGCGGATGTACGGCTTGGGTGCATCCCCGCGCGTGCGGGGGAACCGTGATCGAGCAGGGCCGCGAAGGAGCCCGCCAGGGTGCATCCCCGCGCGTGCGGGGGAACCATGCCCAGCGCCGCGTTGATGTCCCATCTCAAGGGTGCATCCCCGCGCGTGCG
This sequence comes from uncultured Luteitalea sp., assembly GCA_964422175.1. Classification (GTDB taxonomy): domain Bacteria; phylum Acidobacteriota; class Vicinamibacteria; order Vicinamibacterales; family Vicinamibacteraceae; genus Luteitalea. Next base: position 16,562 of record CAYRAE010000007.1, read on the forward strand.
GGGGAACCGAAATCTCCGCGCTCGTGCAGGAGTCGCTGAAGGGTGCATCCCCGCGCGTGCGGGGGAACCCGCTCCGGTACGCGGGGGCGTGGCGGTGACATGGGTGCATCCCCGCGCGTGCGGGGGAACCAGCGTGATCGCGCTGTCGCCGAACGCCGCGATGGGTGCATCCCCGCGCGTGCGGGGGAACCTCCGCCATCGTCACGTCGGCGCTCACGCGCTGGGGTGCATCCCCGCGCGTGCGGGGGAACCGCTTCCGCCGCGTCGATCACATCGTCGTCCGGGGGTGCATCCCCGCGCGTGCGGGGGAACCTCTGGAATCATGGGAGAATTCGGCCCTGTCGTGCAACCCACACCAGAGGAAACGTCCCGGCTCTCCTCGCCGCACGCGTTGGCGCTGCCGGCAAGATTCGTCGCGCTCGATGTCGAGATCGCGCGTCGCCGGCCACCGCTGATCTGCGCAATCGGCGTCGCTCGCTACGAAGACGGCCGCGAAGTCGAAGCCTTCTCCTCGCTCGCGCGCGTGTCTGGCGCGGTGCAATTCACCCGCATCCACGGCCTGAAGGCGACAGACCTCAGGAGTGCGCCGGCTTGGCCCGCCGTCTGGAAACAGGTGTCCGCCGTCATGCGCGACACAACTGTCGTTGTTGCCTTCCGTGCCGAGTTCGATCGCGCTGCGATCTTGGCCACGTCTGCGCTCTACAGCATTCGTCTTCCTCGAATGAGGTTCGTCTGCGCGGCAGCACTTGCCCGCGAGCGTCTTGGTCTGCGCCATTCGCTGGCCGACGCGCTTCGCGCGATTGGAATCGCGTACCCTGGCGTTCCGCACGAACCGTTGGCCGACGCGCGCGCGGCCGCCCTTCTGGCCCTGGCCAGCGGCAGTGAGCGTCGCAATGAGGGCGCCCCGGTGACGCCCTCATCGTGACTATTCCGTTTTCAAAGAACCCGGCGCCACGACGAGCCACATCCCATCCAGTTCGACAAGCTCCCGCTTTGGCCAGCCAAGCAGGCGGATCGCCTGCCCCCCGGGTTCCGAGCCATCGGGCCATGTCATGAGAACTCCTGCGTCATCGGGCAACGCTGCAGCCCATTCGCAGCAAACGTTCCATACACGCTCGCGGACTGCAGCAGTCATCGCGGGGCTCGTGTAGACGCCAGGAGCAAGTTCCAGCAGGCAACTCGCCAGGAACCCTTGGTACCGCTCGGGGACGTTACGAGTGACGACGACCGTCATGAATGGGAAGATGAACGAGTAGATGGGTCGGCCGTATCGGTCGCCAAGAGGTCCTTGATGCGATCGATCATCGCTGGGATCACGCGCTCGTCGCGCAACGCCCGCCCGGCGGCGCGGCGAGCCCGCCGTTCCAATGGTTCGCTGGCGTCCTGCTGAAATGCTTTGACTGCCCGGAAAGCCGCAGGCAGGCAGACCGTTTCTCTAAACAAATCAGCGATGTCGAGACAGAACGCGTGGCTCGAGTCTTCGTGGATGAAGCCGAGTTGAGGAATGGTCGATGTCGCGGCAACAGCGACCATGGCGGCCGCGCGGACGGCGGACGACGTGTGATTGAGTGCCTGGTTGACGCGGTCAGACGCCTCCGGATCGTCTCTGTCGTAGCGACGACCCGCCCAGTCGATGCCGTATTGACGCGCCAAGGTCCGATACAGAGTCTTGACCCGCGCCCCCTCCATTCCGCGCAGTACGGTGAGGTCGGCCGCGGGGAAGACCTCACCGAGGCGCCATGCATACATGCGGCGGGCAGCTTGGACCCGCTGCGACTCGTCGGCCCAAAGCCTGACTTGCTGTCGCGCCAGCGCACTGTCGTCCCGGCCGAACGGCATCGAGGCGTACATCCGGACACCCTCTTCTCCGGTCGCAACCAAGGCTGTGCCGTGCCGAGCCAGGAGTCGGAGCGCATCGTGACTCACGGTGCTGCCGGGTTCGAGCATGATGGCACTGACCGTTTGAAACGGCACGCCGTACTCGCCGGCAGGGAGATCCTCGCTGCCCGTGGTGCGGAACTTGAGAGTGCCACTCTCCACAATAAGGTGGCCGCGGCGGAGCCAGAGGCAGCCGTGGCGATCCCCATGAGGCACGCGCGCTGTCTCCAGTCCGAGGCGCCCCTTCAGCATCTGGTCACTCTGCTCCGCCCCGCCCCGGGGGGGCCAGCATCAGCGCACCAAAGCCGAAGGCCCGATGCCGGCCGACGCCGCGGGCCAACCAGCGCATGAACATGTCTCCATCCCGGACGACCAACTCACCTGCGAACGACACGTCTGGCCGTTCGAGGCGGACGGCACGTCGCGGTGCGCCCTGCGTGCGGCGCATCAGTCGCTCGCGCGACATCCCCCTAACTCTGACCGCGAGAGGGCGCGCCCCCGACTCCGAGCGCTCGATCCGGTTGACGAGCCACTCCTGGTACACGTGTTCCCGTGAGACCAGGGCCTCTGGACCTGCCTCTGCGCAACGCGCCAGAAAGGCATCGACTTCCGCACCGGGGCGGTGCCCCACCGCTCCTCGTCCCAGTCGCACGACAGGACAGGCACGCAGCGTAAAGCCAATCCGGCGGCCGGCAGTGAGTAGGGGCATCGGCTTGCTCGCGATCTGCATCGGATCGGCCAACACCGCGACAAGCTCCGGATCCCCGAAGGCACGTACGTGATCCACAAGAACCGCTGCGTCAGCGGTGGTGTATCCCCAAATGTCGATGACGCGTCCATTGGGCGTGGCGACGAACGGTGCCGGCGCCTTGTCTTGCCACAGTTGACGAAGGAGCCCGTGCGCCACATAGCCTTCGTCAAGCTCACGGACCGACCAGTTCCGACGCCGCGCGAACGCCGCGAGTTGAGCGGAACGCACGGGTATCTTCACCAGATGGAGTACATCGCTCATGTCTGCGCCCTCGGGGGATCGACGCGACCTTCGCGCATGAGGCGTCGGCCGACGTGAACGCGGTTTCGCCAATCGCGTTCATCAGTGACCGCTACGACGCGTGACTCTCCGGCACTGGCCTCGGCGTTGTCGCCTTCCCACCACGTCGCCGGAAGCGGCCCCTCGTCGGCTCTGGGATGCCTTGGGTGCACCGCAAGCGCAGCAAGGAGCGACGGCGTGTCGATGACATCCACAACGAGGGGAGCCGCAGGCAGGCAGCACTTTCGGCCGAGGAAGAGAGGCCGGGCTGGTTCCCGAATTGCCTCGGCAGCCTGGTCGGGTGACAACCCACTGTCGCTCTCGAAGCCAATCGATACCGTACAGATGCTGTCGGCTCGGTAGTGCCGGTATCGTTGGTGAGTGCCAGTTGCATTCTCCTTGGCTCCCCCTCGGCCCGCAATGCGGTCGCGCGTAGTCCAGCCGGCCGTTTCAGCACGCATCCACGCCGACGAGAGGTCGACAGTCTGGTAGTCGAGTAGTGCAGTGCCAACTCGATCGAGGCGCGCGGCGTACCGGAGGTTCTCCTGCAGGCTCTCCAACGGTGCGATATCGCCGTGGCGCCATCCCAGCGCGTTCGCGATGAGCCCAGTGAGCATCGAGAGAGCTGGAAAGCGCTGGACGACGTTGTGCTGATCCACCGCTACCGCTCCGAAACTCACCAACGGGGCGTCGAAGCACAGAACAAGCGCCCTCACGACTGGACCTGATCCCTCGCCCAAGAAGCCAACTGCGTCAGCGTTTGGGGGTTCTCGAACCGCCCACCGGTCGCGAGACCCGAGTGCGCCCTCACCTCCTGCTTCCCGTACATGCCGTCAAGATCGGACAGGTGTTGTTGCATCGCCGTGTAGGCGTTGTCGACCAGATTGCCTGACGTCCGCACGGGCTCGATAAATGCGTTCTGAAGCGTCCGTGGCTGTGCTCGCCCACCTTCGACCAGCACCAGATGGCTGTACGCGTAGGGCGCGGTCGAGCCCCTCTTGGCTCCGGGACTGACCGTGGCCACCATGTGTACCAGCCTCTCGATGACGTCGCCGGCGAGCGTTCTATCGCCACCAAGATTGCTGACCAGGCCGTCGACATCCACGACGACATAGCCGTAGAACAGCCCGCTCGCCAGTTCGCTGACGTTGATGTGCCCGGACGCCTGCTCCCCATCCTCACGGATCAGGTCGTCGATGGCCGTGAAATAGTCGCTCTCTGACTGCTGGCCATGCACCGTCACCGAGTGCGCCACATGAATCGCGGCATCTGTTCGCGACAGGATGTCGCCCGTGACCATTCGACCGAAGAGCGCTGCGCCCAGGCCGGCCTCGAGTGAACCTGGTCTGAGTGCCTGGAGGTTCTTCTTGAGTTCCTTCTCATTGAGCAGGCCGTCGAGCGCCTTTTCGAGTTGGAGGCCGTCGCCAGCACTGGCCGCAATCGCTCTGCTCGCCAGAGAACACAGATAGTCCAGTTCAGGCCTTCCGAGTACAGTCACCTGCGGAGTGGTCGCTGGCGAGGCCACTTCGGTCCCGTCCTCGGGCCCCTTACGCTTGCCCGCCTTGTTAGCGGCCTTCTCCTGCTTCGCTTCACTCCCAAACACTTTGGCGATCACCTTCTGGGCGGCTCGTCGCGCGGTATTCGCGTCAATTCCCGTGGCGACGATGGGATCGACAACGTAGCGTTCGAACGCGACACGCGAGCGCACCGACTCGGGCGCTTCGATTTCCTTGAGGCTGTGTTCGCCGTCGTACACGCGCCAGTGACGCTTGAGGCACTGTGACGAGACACGGGTGCGAATGGAGCCGCCCATGGGCATACGCTTGGCGAACCCGGCGTCGTCGCGATTGAGCAGCGACGCGGGGTAGTGTGTCAACGTGTGGATTTGCAGGAACCTCGCGGGCATCGTCTGTCCTCAGGATGAAGTGATGGTGCGTCTAGCTTTGGGCGTCAGCCTGGCGAGCCAGGAGTCCGTAGTAATCGCGGGCCAGGCGGCGTCGGACGCGCTCCTCTTCCGCGCCTCGCCCCGCCGAGAGGACCAGGCGCGCAGCCCCGCTCCAGTCCACCTCCACGTTCCTGGCGGCGAGATAGGCCGCCAGTGCCGGAAGGTCGTCCAGCAGCCATTCGACGTCGGCCTGCACGAGACGTGCGAACCGGTGCTCGGAATACTTCGTGGCCGCCAGAACGGTACCGAGAGACCGTGACCGCACGTCACGCTCACTGCCGTGAAGGCCACCGAGCAGCGAGAGGCCGCGGACGATCGAGGCCCACCGCGTCTCGGCGTCGTGCAGATCGGGCGCCGAGGGCGGCAAGTGGTCGTTTAGCACCAGTCCAGTGACCTTGAAGAATGCCGCGCTCGGTTGTCGCGGATCCATGCGACGAAGTGACGCGCAGTCGCCGGCCGAGAGGACGCCTTGTTGAAGGAGTGCCGCAATGCGCGCGACGAGCGCGCTCGTGTCAGGAACGGCGAGGTCGGAACTCGTGGTCATCCATGAACTCCTTGCGCTGGGCGCGGCGCAGTGATCGAGTCGACCGCGTCTCGAAACCACTTCCTCAAACACCCATCCAGCATTCGCTCGGCGGCGCTGATCGCCTTGTACCGTCGTGCACCCGACAATCCCACGCGCTGCATGGCGCTGGCCAATTCCTGGCGTCCCAACTCAATCAGCAGGCGGTCGAACGCGATAGCGGCGTCCGGGTCGGGGATGTCTAGCGACTCGAATAGATGCTCGAAGAACACGTCGTCGACGCGCTCGTCGAACTCGTCCTGGTGAAGCGGGCCTCCTTGGGCCAACTCTCTCAGGGCTGGAAAGAGGACTTTGGCCCGCATTGTCGAGGCCCGCTCGATTCGTTGCTGGGCACGCCCTTGAAGTGCGAGGCGTTCCGACTCGACGCCCAATCTGAGTTGAACGCCGCCTGGCAGGATGACTGTCCGCTCGTGAAACCCCTCCGTCTTTCCCTGTCCGCGAGAGAGCGCGGACGCCAGAAAGAGCATGCGATCATCATCACCGCGCAGAGGAACCTGCGCCGGGGCGGGTTCGAAGTCACCGTGCAAGATCAGCCGCGCAAGCAGGCGATAGTCTAGTCCCCGCGGTCCGACGGTCAACGCGCCGCCGCTCGCGTTGCTTGCTCCCGCCAGCGACGATGTCCGTTCAATCGGGATCCACGCATCGCCGACGTCGCCGGTATCGATTTCAGGCGCGCACCGCCGCGCGTTCGTCGTCGTATATGCGCAAGCGATCGCCCCGCGTTCGTACAATAGGCGGACGCGCCAGCACACTTCGATGAAGTGCGGAGCAAGTCGTGAGATGGGCAGCGACGTCGTACCGTCCCATGACTCTGTCCACACTAGCCCTATTCCTGTTGGGTCGAAACCTCTCTCCGAGAGCCTCGATGACAGCGTGCTCAGGACTTCCACATCCCTACTGAACCTCGCACCCAGCGACAGGTCTTGGGCAAGACCAACCCTGCCCCGGCTCCCGTAGCCACCCTTCATCCTCGCCACGCGGTTATAGCCTCTGCCGGGATAGCCCTGCATGGTCTGCAGTGTGACGAGTGACAACGCCCAGGCTTCGACATCACCGGCATCCACAAGGCCGGTCTTGACGTCGTGTGCCTTGGCCGTCACTAGGATGTCGAGGTCGTCAGGATGTGCATGTCGGGACCACCGCACCAGCGAGGCCTCCGGCACCGGCGTTTGCAGGAAAGCCGGCAGCGAGAGATCGTCAACGACCAAAGCCCATGGCTCGTGACGGTCCCCGGTGAGCTGCAACAGGAGCGTGCGCCACTCGTCTTCAGTTCGCCGCGGGTCCGGGCCGTCGCCAGCGCGGTCGAGAGCGATGGCCGCGAGCTGGGTCAGGAACATGCACCACGGGTCCAGCTGATGCCGGCGCACACGGGGGAAGTCCTCGATCTCCCCAGCAGCCAGCCGCGCGAGGATGCCAGGGAGACTGGCACGCTGACGCCTGCGGTCTGCGCCTCTATACGAAAGCAGAGAGTCTTCGAGCAGGTTATGGACCATCGTCTGCAGCCTCGTCCTGCAGGGTCTGTTGATAAGGGCGAAGTCCGAAGCGGTCGTAGACGAACCGGCGATGACCGAACCAGAACGCGATGGACTCTCCACTGGCCTCGAGACGCTCGGCGAACTCGACGTCTGACGGAACGCCAGCTACCCAATCCGCACGCAACGCCAGCTCTCGAACCGTCTTGCCAAACGGGCCAGGCGGCGCTTCTTGAATCACTACTCGACGGTCGCCCTCTCCAAGTCGCGTGGATATCCGTTGGTCGCCAGACTCAGGAAATGCGGTGTCGTAATAGGGCAACGACCAATCGACCAGGTTCAGCTCGGCAGACCGTGCCATGCCCCGCGTGCTGCCGTCGATCTGGATCCCGTGGTTCTGCCACTTCGACCCTCCTTCGCGAACGATGTCGGCAAGTACCTCGGAATGCACGCCGTGCTCGACGAGCAAGCGGTTGTCGGTCGGGATGCGCCATTCGCGGCGTCGCTCGACGAGTCGCCATGTCGCCTCGAGTACTCGAAGGTCGGGATACACGGTTCCGATGCCGTGCCCAGATCTCGCGATGCCCTTTGGCCCGATCAGCGTGCCTAGATCGCGCTCGCTCGGAACTGTGACAATGGTCACCGGATCGGCAAAGCCATCGGGGCGCGGCCGATGGTGGCGATGCAGGCGACCGATCCGCTGGAGAAGGACGTCCACGGGGCAAAGGTCCGAGACGAGCAAGTCCGCGTCGATGTCGAGCGATTGCTGAACAGTCTGTGTGGCGATGACGACACATCCACCGCGGCCTCGACTTCGCCCAATACGGGCCTCGAGGTGCTCGTCCAGAGCGTGCCGATCGTCGCTGGCAAATCTGGCATGGTGCGGGGCCGGCACTCCTTCGCAGGTGAAGAGCAGGTCTGCGCGTCCTCGCGCGCGCGCCTCCTGCTCGAGGGCGTGCTGGGTGTTCACGCAATCGACAACCGTATTACGGATGACCAAGACCTTTGCACCGCGTTCGGCCGCGGCAACGGCCGCCGTTGCGATCGGCGAGGGATCGGACGTCCAGGGTCTGGGCTCGATTCGGACGATCCGAGCCGGTGCATCGTGGCAGACAACAGTTGGCCTCGCGCCGCCGCCGGCATGCGAGACAAGGGGGTATGGTGTGGCGACAGCTTCAGGGAGCGTCGGACGAGTGTGGCGTCCGGCGGGATTCAATAGGCGCGCGCGAGCCTCGCCCCCAAGCGTGGCCGAGAGAAGGAGGGCATGACCGCCAGACCGAGCGTGACGCGTCAGCACGTCTTCAAGAATGCGCCCCATGTAGGTGTCCGATGCGTGGATTTCGTCGACGACAAGGAGTTGTCGCAGGAGAGTCGTGGCGCGCAGGTGTGCGTGGCTGACGGCCAGCGACGATAGGAGAATCTGGTCGACTGTCCCGACGACGATTGTTCCAGCCAGATAGCGCTTGCTGTTTTCCGATGCCCACGCCCGGTGCCGCACGCGCTCTTCATTGCTGTCAAGCCAGAGAACTTCGAACGGCGCAAGCCGACGACCCTGCATGTCGTCTACACGGAGATAGCCCGGAACAGCAAGCACCACCGGCGGAGGTTGCTCGAACGCCTGTCGGGCGGCCGCAGTGATACGCCTGTGCATTTGTGTTGCTGCCGATCGAGTCGGGAGGGCGAAGTACAGTCCATCGACCAAGCCCGCCTCGAACAACCGCAGAAAATGCGCCAGCGCGGCCTCAGTCTTGCCGCTGCCAGTCTCGGACTCGAGCAGGGTCGTGCTCCCTGCGGGCGCGAGTGGGACCGCAAGCATTGCGACTTGTGCTGGGCGAGGCTTGCACGCACGCGGCGCGATACGAGAGAACGCGGGGCGTGCCTGCCGGTCGCGCCGCGCCTCCGTCGAGTACGACAGCCCGATTGCCTCGACTGCTCGTGCCGCGCTGGCCCGTGCGTCCGGCATGCGCTCTCTTGCCAGATCCTCACTGAAGGGGAAGAGGTCGCTGTCCGAGCCAATCCAATCCGCGAGCGTCACCAATCCGGCGAAGGCGTGTTGGAAGTCCGTCGTCTCTGGGAGTGTCGACCCGTCGTCGCCGAACGCGGTCGGAAACCAGCGATTCGCCAGCGAGATGAGATGCTCGAGTCCGGCCGATGGGTCGAGTCCTCCGTGCGACCGCCAGAGGCTGGTTTGATGTTGTGCAGCAGCCAATGAATGCCTGTATGGTCGCCCGTGATGGCACAAGGCCGCCACCATGAGAGGCCCCCATGCGTCTCCCCATCTCTCGAAGCGGCGGAGTGGTGCCAGAGGTGGCTTCCCGAGCGCACCCAGCCCCTCGACGACATGTCCAGCTGGCAACGCCCGCAGGTCATCGCGTCCCTTGGCTTGGAAGCCGACATTCAGTTTGCCGATGTCGTGAAGCAGAGCGAACGTGCACAGTCGCGCGCAATCTGTTGCTGTCAGAGGGCGTCGTGCCAAGCGCCCAAGGCGCTCCGACCAGACGGGGAGCGAGAGCAGTCTCTCGCACACGGCTGCCACGTCTGCGCAATGATCGACGAGTGGATGCCAGCACACCGTCGGTTGACTGGCGCCCGGCCGACTGAGCTTGCCCCAGAACGTAGTTGGTCTACCCTGCACGACGCATATCGAGTACCTCGCTCACCGACGCGGAGTGTGACAGTAACGCGGTACATACGTGTACAACGAAGCTCAGCCTCAGGCCGAACACCAACGGCCGTACGCGTGCTTCTCGCTGTTCACCTCGCCCTCCGGGAACGCCAACCGTGGTTGCGGAATGCAGTCACGGGCGCAACGCGGGCGTCGCCGTCTGCGTTCGCGTTCGAGAAGTTCGCCGAGGCGACGCACGCGGGCAAGCGCACCGCACCGTTCTCGACAACGGGCGTCGTGGTCCAGCGCTGGTGGCGCTCATCGGCGAACCCGTCGCGAGCGATGTCGTGAGGGGTTGTCGACGCGCGTCTACCGCGGAAGTCCGTGCTCGTCGTATCCGAGGATCGCGTCGGCAGACCTGTCGTCGAGCGTCGGGAGTGCCTGGTACTGACGCGCGGCCGTCAGGAGACGTTCGGAGACCGACGTCGCAAGTGCGTGTTCAGCCTCGTGTCCGGTGCCCACGCGACGCGCCGCTGTCCGTCGCGCCGCCTGCATTGCGAGCCATGGCTTGCGTGTCATCTGCCTCACGACGGCATCATGCGCCACGTATCAGATGCGATCAAGGCGGCGGCGAGCGCAATGCACAGCGCCACAGGTGCAGCCCCTCGATGACCGATCGCGAGGTCGCCGCGGATCTCCGGATACAATCCCGTGACTACGTGTCGAAATCAGCGATCCGACAGCGACGGCTTGCGCGTCGAACGTGAACGATCGGCCGACGGTGTCGAACGTCATGCGCGACGCGGGGACGCGCACGCGGAGCGTGTTCGCGCGCCTCGTCAGGGCGAAGCCGGGCGATCCCGGTCCGGTGGGCATCGAAGGGAGTGACCGTATGATTCTTCGCCGATCTGTTCTGATCACGTCGTGCTGCTCGGTAACGATGATCGCCGCGCTTGCCGCGGACACGACTCCCACGTGGACGCCGGAGACGCAGGTAGCGCTCGAGGTCGTGAGCACGCCACGGCTGTCGCCTGGCGGCGAGCGAGTCGTCTATGCGGTCAACGCGCCCGTGATGACCGCCGACCGGAGCGAGTTCGTCACGCAGCTCTGGCTGGCCGCGGCAGACGGTCGTGAGAACCGTCAGTTGACCTTCGGCGACAAGTCGTCGACCAATCCGAAATGGTCGCCCGACGGCTCGATGGTCGCCTTCACGTCGAACCGGAAGGACAATCGGAATCAGATTTACGTGATCAGGCTCGCCGGCGGTGAGGCCGAACAGCTCACCGACGGCGCAGCGGCGGTCAACGACTTCGAGTGGTCGCGCGACGGCTCCACGCTCGCGTTCACGATGACCGATCCGAAGTCCAGGGACGAAGAAGCCAACGACAAGGGTCGTAACGACTTCCGGTGGGTCGACGAGCACGTGAAGATCGCGCGGCTCTACACGACTCCCGTCGACAAGGGCGCCGATGGCACGCGCGTCGTCACGCAGGTGACCACCATCGACCGTCACGTCACGTCGTTCGACTGGGCACCGGATGGTCGCCGCATCGCGTTCGCCCACGTACAGTCGCCCGTCGCCGACGTCTGGCCCACGTCCGATGTGTCGGTCGTCGATCTCGGAACGAAGGTCGTCACCCCGCTTGCGGCGAGCGAGGCAGCCGAGGACACGCCCTTCTTCTCACCTGATGGCGCGTGGGTGGCGATGACCGTCAGCGAGCTGCCGACCAGATGGGCGCAGAGCAGGCGGATCCACGTCCGCCCGTCGGCCGGCGGCGGTGCACCGGTCATCATGCCGCGGTCGCCTGACGGCCAGCCGAATCTCGGCGGCTGGATGCCCGGCAGCACCCGGATCTACTTCTCGGAAGCCAAAGGTACCGGCACGGCCTCCTACGAGGCCGACGTCACGACCGGCACCATCCGGGAGACGCAGGCGGCTGACGATGCCGTCATCAGCGGGCTGCACTTCGACACAGCGGGGACATCCTTCGCGTTCGTGCGGCAGCAGTCCCATCGTCCGCCCGAAGTCTATGTGAGTCGTTCCGGAGCGACGCCTGTTCAGGTGTCGGCGGCCAATGCGGAGCATGCGGCGCTGCCGGTCGGCAGGACCGAGGTCATCACGTGGACGAGCACGGACGGCCGCAGGATCGAGGGGCTGCTCCATTATCCGGTTGGCTACCAGGCGGGACAGAAGGTGCCGCTCATCCTGAACGTGCACGGCGGACCGGCGGGTGTGTTCCAGCACACATTCGTCGGCGGACGCGGGTCGTATCCGCTCGCGAGCTTCATGGCCAGAGGCTATGCCGTGCTGCGGCCGAATCCGCGCGGGTCATCGGGCTACGGCGTCGAGTTCCGGCAGGCCAACATCAAGGACTGGGGCGGGAAGGATTACGACGACCTGATGACCGGCGTCGATCGCGTCATCGCGATGGGGGTGGCCGACCCCGCTCGCCTCGGTGTCATGGGATGGAGCTACGGCGGCTACATGACGTCGATGATCATCACCAGGACGAATCGCTTCAAGGCGGCGTCATCCGGCGCGCCGGTCACCAACTTGATGAGCTTCAACGGCACCGCCGATATCCCGTCATTCGTGCCCGACTACTTCGAGGCCGAGTTCTGGAACGACCCGGCCATCTACGCCAGGCACTCGGCGATGTTCAACATCAGGCACGCGCGCACGCCGACGCTCATCCAGCACGGCGAGAACGACATCCGCGTGCCGATTGCCCAGGGCTACGAGCTCTACACCGCGCTCAAGCGGCAGGGCGTCCCGACACGCATGCTCGTGCTCCCGCGCCAGCCACACGGCATCCAGGAACCGAAGCTCCAGATCGTGACGATGCAGAGCAATCTCGACTGGTTCGCCGCGTACCTGAAGTAGGCACTGGCGATTGGGTTCCGCTCGACGTGCGAAACTGGTGTAGGCCAGCGGCAGCGGTTCCGACGTGCCGTTGCGCGACATCCGCGGTGTCATCGCGGCGCAGCGCGAGCGTCTCGATTGGGGCGACATCGAGAAGTGGGCGCCATGCCTGGGGTTTCCGCGACTCTGGAAGGCGCGCGGTCATGAATGACACGCCGCCAGAGGGCGCTTTCACACACGCTCGCCGCATGCCCGGCCTCGATCGGTTCACGCACGCGCAGGAAGACGCCTACGACGAGGCCCTCGCCGAGATCCGGGCTGGCGCGAAGACCGGGCACTGGGTGTGGTACATCCTGCCGCAGATCGCGGGGCTGGGATTTTCGGCGATGTCGCGCCGCTATGCCATCGCCGACCTCGACGAGGCGATCGCGTACCTGCACCATCCCGTCCTTGGCGTGCGCTATCGCGAGACTGTCGAGGCGATTGTGGAGGCGCTGCGCCGTCCCGGCGCCAGTCTCGGTGCGCTGATGGGATCGCCGATCGACGCGATCAAGCTCGTGTCGTCGCTGACGCTCTTTCGAGAGGCGGCGCACGCGCTGCAGGCCAGCGGCGCCGAGGTCCCGGCCGACGCGCTCGTCGCGCCCATCGCGCTCATCGACGGTCTTCTCGCCGTGGCCGCCAGCCAGGGCTATCCGCCCTGTGCGCGTACGCTGGCGTCTGTCAGCTCTGACCGAACAGGGTGACGTGACCATGCCGCACCGAATCTTCGTGGGCAGTTCGAGTGAACATCTGGCGCTCGTGCGAGCGATCCGCGGTTGAAGCATGGCGCGTACGACGCATCCGCGGTCCATTCCCGGGAGCAGACCTTCGATGGACAGTACTTTCAGAGACAGCCGCTTTCTCGCACACAGCGACCACATCGACTGGCAGCATCCCACCGTGCTCGCGCGCGCCAGATCGCTGGCTGCCGGACTCCTCACGACCAGCGACATCGTCGCGGCCTGCTTCACCTTCGTGCGCGATGACATCAAGCATTGTTGGGATCATCAGCTCGATGTCGTCACGTGCAAGGCCTCGGACGTGCTGCAACACGGCACCGGGTTCTGCTATGCGAAGAGTCACCTGCTGGCGGCGCTCCTGCGCGCCAACGGCATACCGACAGGACTCTGCTACCAGCGCCTGACGGTCAGCGACGACACGCCGCCGTTCTGCCTGCACGGTCTGAATGCGGTTCACCTGGAGACGCTCGGCTGGTTTCGCATCGATGCCCGAGGCAACAAGCCGGGGGTGGATGCGCAGTTCACGCCGCCGGTGGAACGGCTGGCTTTCGCCGCTCGCGTTCCGGGCGAGGCAGATCTGCCGGAGGTGTGGGACAGGCCGCTGCCCCCGGTCGTCGACGCGCTGACGCGTTATCGCAGCATTCACGAGATCAGCGACAACCTGCCCGACATCGAGCTGATCACGCGCGCACTGTAGACAGGTGATCAACTTCAATGGGGGCCGCGATCGATCTGATCGCGGAAACGTGCTCGGCGTGGCCGCGACCACGCCTGGCGGCGGCGTCTCGCGTCACGCATCAGATGCGATCAAGGAGTCGGCAAGAGCGATCCGTCGCG
>CAYRAE010000008.1:0-29723 GCA_964422175.1 uncultured Luteitalea sp.
GAGCGGATCTACGAGTGCGCCGTCGCGCTCATCGAGCGCAACCTGGCCTACGTCGACAGCCTCACCGCCGACGAGATCCGCACGTATCGCGGCACGCTCACGCAGCCCGGGCGCAACTCTCCGTATCGCGACCGACCGGTCGAGGAGAACCTGTCGCTCTTCACGCGCATGCGACAGGGCGAGTTCCCCGACGGCACGCACGTGCTGCGCGCACGGATCGACATGGCGTCGCCCAACATGAACATGCGTGACCCCACGCTGTTCCGGATCCGCCACGCGCACCACCATCGCACCGGCGATGCCTGGCCGATCTATCCGATGTACGACTTCGCGCACGCACTGTCTGATGCCTTCGAGGGCATCACGCACTCGCTGTGCACGCTGGAGTTCGAAGACCATCGGCCGCTGTACAACTGGATCATCGAGCAGTTCCCCGGCCTGCCCGGAACGCCGCAGCAGATCGAGTTCGCGCGCCTGAACCTCACCTACACGGTGATGAGCAAGCGGAAGCTGCTCGAACTCGTGGAGAAGCACTTCGTCTCGGGCTGGGACGATCCACGCATGCCGACGATCTCGGGGATGCGCCGGCGCGGCTACACGCCCCGGGCGATTCGCGAGTTCTGCGCACGTATCGGCGTGGCCAAGAACGAGAGTCTCATCGATGTCGCGCTGCTCGAACACAGCGTGCGCGAAGACCTCAACGGCATCGCACCGCGGGCGATGGCCGTACTCCGTCCGCTCAGGGTGGTCATCGAGAACTACCCGGACGGGCAGGTCGAGATGCTCGAGGCCGTCAACAACCCCGAGGACGCGTCGGCAGGCACGCGTCAGGTGCCGTTCACGAGAGAGCTCTACATCGAGCAGGACGATTTCCGCGAAGTTCCGCCGCGCAAGTTCTTCCGCCTCTACCCCGGCAACGAGGTCCGCCTGCGCTACGCCTACATCATCCGCTGCGAGTCGGTGGTGAAGAACGAGGCCGGCGAGATCGTGGAACTGCGGTGCACGTACGACCCCGACACGCGAGGCGGATCGGCGTCAGGCGAGCGGCGCGTGAAAGGCACGCTCCACTGGGTCTCCGCCTCACACGCCGTGCGGGCCGAAGTGCGGCTCTACGACAGGCTGTTCACCACGCAGCAGCCAGGCACCGATGAGAGCCGCCACTTCACCGAGGAGATGAACCCCGACGCACTCGCCGTGGTGGCCGACGCGCTGGTGGAACCCTCGCTGGCCTCGGCACCCTCGGACGTCACGTACCAGTTCGAACGATTGGGGTACTTCTGCGCCGATCCCGATGGAACCGCCGAGCGGCCGGTGTTCAACCGCACCGTCACGCTGCGCGATTCGTGGGCCCGGATCGAGAAGGCCCAGGCCGGCTGACCGATCAGGCCGCCGTGTTCGCGCGCGCCGCCGCGGGGAGATGACGCGCGAGCAGGTCCTGCAGCGCGGCGCGGCGTACCGGCTTGGCCAGGTAGTCGCTCATCCCCGCGGCCAGGCACCGCTCCCTGTCGCCTGAGAGGGCGTTGGCCGTCAGCGCCACCACCACGACGCCGCCGGCGGGTCCGGGCAGCGCGCGAATCTTTCGCGTCGCTTCGAACCCGTCGCAGACGGGCATCTGGCAATCCATCAGGACCAGATCGTAATCGCCGGCCGCGACCGCCTCGACCGCCAGGTTCCCGTTCTCCACGACGTCCACGTCGCACCCGCACTTCTCGAGCATCAGGCGCGCCACCCGCTGGTTGACGGCATTGTCCTCTGCCACCAGGACGCGCGCGGCACGCGCAGGTCCGTGCGCGAGGGGCGCCGGCACGGGCGCCGGCGCTGACACGACGACGTCGGGCACGACAGGCCGTCCGATCCGCTCCAGCTCGGCGAGCAGCTCGCTGCGGCGCACGGGTTTCATGAGTCGCGCGGCGCGCGCCATGGTCGCCGAAGCCCCCGTGAGCCTGGAGGTGAGCAGGATGACGGCGAGCGGGTGCGGCGCGCGAGCGCGCAGGCTCTCGGCCAGTCGCGCACCGTCACCACCGGCCAGCCCCTCGTCAACGAGCACCACGTGCGGCCAGCCGGCGGTGTCGACGCTGGCGACCGCCTCGTCCGCGTGGCGCGCCGTGGTGACGGCCAGTCCTGCCTCGAGCAGCGTCTGCTCCAGCATCACGAGCGTGGCGCGACTGTCGTCCACGACGAGCACGCGCAGGCCCCCGAGCGCACCGACGTCCGGCGTGGCAGGTGCAGCCCCGGCACGCGCACACGGCACCGTGAACCAGAACGTGGTGCCCTCGCCCACCGCGCTCACGACACCGATGTGTCCGCCGAGCAGCTCGATGATGCGCCGCGAGATGGCCAGGCCGAGACCCGTCCCACCGAACCTGCGCGTGGTCGATGCGTCAGCCTGCGTGAACGCATCGAAGAGACGGGCCTGCGCCTGCGGTGAGATGCCGATGCCGGTGTCGCTGACCTCGACGCGCAGCACCGCCTGGTTCTCGGTGACGTGCTGCGCGGAGACGCGAATCGCGACGTCGCCGCTCTCGGTGAACTTGATCGCATTGCCGACGAGGTTGAGCAGCACCTGGCGCAGACGTCCCGGGTCGCCCACGAGGTTGCGCGGCACGTCGGGGGCGACGCGGCATGTGAGATCGAGCCCCTTCGCGGCGGCACGACCACCCATCAGGCGGGCGACTTCGTCCGCCAGCGCTTCGGGATCGAGGCCGATGCGCTCGAACTCCAGCTTGCCCGACTCGACCTTCGAGAAGTCGAGGATGGCGTTGATCACGTTGAGCAGGACGTCACCCGACGTGCGCACCGTCTCCAGGAGCTGGCGCTGTTCGTCGGAGAGCGGGGTGTCGAGCAGCAGGTCGGTGATACCGATCACCGCGTTCATGGGCGTGCGGATCTCGTGGCTCATGGACGCCAGGAACTCCGACTTGGCTCGCGTGGCGGCCAGGGCCTGCGCGTGCGCCGCCTCGAGCGCCTCCTCGGCGGCCTTGTACTCCGAGATGTCCACCATCACGCCGATCAACTCGCGAGGCGCGCCGTCTTCGACGATGACCGACACGATGTCGCGCAACCAGACGAGGCGTCCGTCCTGCGAGAACACGCGGTAGTCCATCGTGTGATCGCGCCGCTCCTGCGTGGCGCGGCGCCGGTAGCGGACCACCCAGTCGCGGTCATCGCTATGGAGAATCGCGGCAAACGCATGCGCGTCGGCGGTCCAGCGACCCACGGGATAACCGAGCAGCTGCTCGGCCTCCTGGCTGACGAAGGTGAAGCGCTCGGTCGCCACGTCCATGCGCCAGACGATGGCCTTCACTGAGTGCACGAGCTGCCGCATCTGGCGCTCCGTGGCGCGCAGGGCCTCTTCGGCCTCTTCCCGGCGGCGTGCGGAGATCGCTTCGGCGTGGACCTTGGCGGCCACTTCGCGGCGCATCCCCCGGTACCAGCCCAGCCCCCAGACCACCATCGCGGCAATCAGCCCGGCGAACACGAGCAGGAGGCCAGACGCGGGCAGGCCGGACGAGGCCGTCTGGGCATGTGCCGTCGCCGCGGCGACCAACAGCGCGCCCGTACTTCCGGCGACGATCCTGCCCCAGGGCTGCCTTGTCACGAGTTCTCCAGGCGCGCGCGGGACCCATGGCGCGCTGTACCGGTATTCGGCCCGCCGGCCGGAAACGTGAGGCAGACGGACGCATGACGGGTGCTATACTCGTGTGCTGCGCCGGCATGTCTCGACACGCCGGGACACCTCGCACGGTGGGTGTAGCTCAAGGGCAGAGCGCCGGACTGTGGCTCCGGAAGTTGGGGGTTCGAATCCCCTCACCCACCCCAACTCGCCAAAGGCGAGTTGGATGTGGGTGAGCGTCTTCAGGCCCTCGACCATCGCGCTTCGCGCTCGGTCTTCGGGCTCGAATCCCCGACACTCCGGCAGTACGCAACTTCGGTGCTCGGCCATCGCGCTTCGCGCTCGGCCTTCGGACTGGAATCTCCCGCGACAACCCCGCAGGACGGGCCTCCAGTACTCGACCGTCGCGCTTCGCGCTCGGTCTTCGGGCTCGAATCCCCCGACACTCCGGCAGTACGCAACTTCAGTGCTCGGCCATCGCGCTTCGCGCTCGGCCTTCGGACTGGAATCTCCCGCGACAACCCCGCAGGACGGGCCTCCAGTACTCGACCGTCGCGCTTCGTGTTCGGTCCCGGGTCAAGTCCCTACAGTGCCCGACACGAGGGGCCTCAGGCCCTCCACCTGCACGCTGGCGCTCGGCCTTCGGGGTTGAATCCCCGCGCTCCCCCATCATCAACGCCTCGCTCGCACGGCGACTGGGAGCGAATCAGGGCAGCGTCGGATGCTCCACGCGCGCGCTACGGGACGGGCGCGCTGACGCCGCTCGGCGGGGCGCCGCTCGAACTCGCGGTCCGAGGCGATCGGTGTGCCTCGAAGAACAGGTACGCACCCTCCTCCGGGTCGTCGACGACGTGGCGCGCGAGCAGGTGCTCCCACCATCGATTCACAGGCCCGTCGGGATGGCTCACCCATCGTCCGGTGAGACGCCATCGGACGAGCCTCGCCACGCTCGCGTAGTGCGCGAGATCGAACAGGGCGTGCGCACGACGGCTCATGTAGGGCCGCACGCGGTCGACGACAAAACCGTGATGCTCGAGACGCCGGCGCCACACGCCGGCGTCGTGGACGTGGTGGTGCACGGAGTGCCTGTGGAACCAGCGGGCATAGGCATCGGCGAGCCTGTGCGCACCGACCCGCGTCAGCTGCGTGGAGACCCAGAGGAACGGTCCGAAGCGGGGCCCTGGCACGCCGAAGACGACCCGCCCGTCCACGCGCACGACTCGCGCGATCTCCCCGAGTGCGGCGTCGAGCCCCTCGACGTGTTCGAGCACGCAGTTGGCGACGACTGTCGAGAACGCGCCGGCCGCAAACGGGAGATGTTCCGCCCGAGCGCGCACGCAGATCGCATGTCGACCGCGGAGGCGCGCCTCGGAGAGACGTGAGGCATCGGCGTCGATACCGGCAGCCACGGGGTGGTCGAAGGCGAACGCCGCAAACAGCCCGTCGCCGCAACCGACATCGAGCAGTCGTGGTTCGAGACGTCCCGCCTCCGCGATCAGACGGCACTCGATCGTCCGGATCAAGGCACGGAACGCGGGCACCTGCTGCAGATGCCCGCGCAACACCCGGCGCCAGCGCGCGTCACGACCTGACGACGCGTGTAGCTCATTCATCGACCGTCGCCACCTGCGGCTCGTACCGCACCAGCCAGTCGCGCAGCGCGTTCAGGCCATCGCGCAGCGGCGTCCTGGGCCTCCAGCCGAGTTCGGTGGACGCGCGCCGGATGTCGGAGATGTACACGAGTTGGTCGGCCGGTCGCCACGGGGCAAGCTCGGCGCGAGGCTCCGCGCCCGTCACGTCAGCAAGCTGACCTCTGAACTCGTGCCAGATACTGGATGACGTGCCGGGACCACCTCCGACGTTGTACGCACGTCCGGCACTGCGGTCGACACACTGCATCGCCAGGTCGAAGGCGTCGAGCAGGTCGTCCACGTAGAGCAGGTCGCGTACCTGTTTGCCGTCGCCGAAGATGCGCACCTCGTCGCCGCGCAGCGCGGCGCGCATCAACCACGCCACCCACCCCTGGTCCTCCGAGCCGAACTGTCCTGGTCCGTAGATGCAGCTCTGACGAAAGACCACCGCACGCAGGCCGTAGAGCCTGGCATAGTCGCGCACGTACTGGTCAGCCGCCGCGTTCGAACAGGCGTACGGCGTCTGCGGATCGAGCGGCTCCGACTCGTCGACGCCGTGAGGCCGCGTCGACAGCACGTATCGCGTGGCCGTCTCCTCGACGGGATACCGGGCCAGCGCGCCGTACACCTTGTTCGTGCTGGCGTGCACCAGCCGTGCGCCGGGGGCGTGTCGCCGCAGTCCTTCGAGCACGTTGAGCGTGCCGAGCGCGTTGACCTCGAAGTCGTGCCTCGGATCGCGTATCGAATCGGTTACGGCCACCTGTCCGGCGAGATGGACGACGAGGTCGCTGTCACGACAGCACGCCGCAACCGCGTCGGCATCCGTCACGCTCACACGAACCAGGTCGACGGCCGCGGTACCCAGCTCCTCGCGAAGCCACTGCATGCGGTCGGCGCTGCCGCTCCGCGACAGATCGTCGAGGACGGTGACCCGATCGCCACGCCGGACGGCGCGGTGGACGTAGCGCGACCCGATGAAGCCCGCACCTCCCGTCACCAGGACGCGCGCCATGTCAGTGCGCCCTCAGCAGCCGCTCGACGAACTGCGCGTTCTCGTCCGGTGAGAACCGGCGCGCCAGCTCCGTCCGAGACAGGGTGGGCGACGTGGGAGACTCGAGCTGCTCGACGATCGCCGTAGCCAACGCGGCGGCATCGCCGACGGGCACCACCCGTCCGAATCCCGTCATGCGGACGGGCTGACGCACGCCGGGAAGATCGGATGCCACCACGGGCACGCCCTGCAGCATGGCTTCGATCTGCACGAGTCCGAAGCTTTCGGTGGAGTTGAGGCTCGGCACGACCAGCACTGACAGGCGGCGGTAGAACGCCGCCATGTCGTCTGGCGACAGCACGCCCAGAAAGCGCCAGCGGCCGGCGGCTTCGAGCGGTGCGATGCGCGGCAGCAGACGGGCGCGCAGGTCCTCCTCGCCCCAGACGCCGTCGACCTGACCGGCAAAAAGGACCATCGCGTCCGGAACCCGGCTCAGCACGTGGGGCAACGCGTCGAGCAGGACGTCCACGCCCTTCTCTGTCGCCAGGCGCGTGGCCATGCCGATGACCCGTCGCTCGACACGGCCGTCCGCCGGCCCCGACACGGGCGACTCATCGGCAATGGGTGGCAGTGCCGTCACGACCTTCAGCGCATGCCGTCGCAGGAGCGGCGAGCTCACCGCGAAGTCGTCGGTGTAGGTCACCACGTGGTGCGCGGCAAGCGCGGCCACGTGATTGGCCGCGTCGACGACATGCTCGGTCACGCGATTCAGGAAACCCGCCGGCAGTCGCAGGTCGCAATGATGGATGAGGACGGTCGGCCGCCGAAGGGCGCGTGCGCGGAGTGCGATGCCCGCGGCGTCGAACTGCGGCAGGTGCAGGAGTACGGCGTCGTGGCGCAGGAGCTCTCGCGTGGCGCGCCACCCGATCGCAGGCATCACGACGCCCTTGCCGACACGGGCCCACACGGGCACGCGCTCGATGCGCACGCCTTCGGACGTCTCGCTGCGTGCGAGATGACGGTCGTACCGGGATGTGAGCACGGTCACCTGATGTCCGCGGAGCACGAGCGCACGGGCGAGACGTTCGGCATACAGTGTCAGACCGCTGATGTGGGGGCGGTAGTACGTCAGCGCCACGAGGATGCGCATCGAGGGACGCGCGATGGTAGCACGCGGGTAGACTCGGTACGCATGAGCGGCTCCAGCGGATGGTTCGATGTGCACCGGGCCGCTCTGGTGCTTCTCGTGGTGCTGGCGGCCGGGTGGCTGCGCGTGACGGGCTTCGACTGGGATCGTCGACGCCTGCTGCATCCCGATGAGCGTTTCCTCGTGATGACGACAGCGACGCTGTCGCTTCCCGACGGCGTCGCGTCGTATCTGGACGCATCGCGGTCGCCCCTCAACCCGCGTCGTCCGGACCGCCCCTTTGCGTACGGCACGCTGCCGCTGACGGTCACGCGCGTGGCGCTCGCCCACGTCGAGCACCCGGCGCGTGCCTCCATCGTGATGGTGGGCCGCGGGCTCGCCGTGCTGGCCGACATGACCACGCTGCTCGTCCTCGGGTGGCTGGCCCGCCGCCTCTACGACGCGCGCATCGCCGTGCTCGCGATGGCCCTGTATGCGTGCGCCGTTCTACCGATTCAGCACAGTCACTTCTTCGTCGTCGATCCGTTCCTCACGCTGTGCTGCACACTGGCGCTAGCCGCCACTGCCATGCTGCATGAACGATGGCACTGGGGGTGGGCCGCAGCGGCAGGTGGTGCGGCCGCACTTGCCATCGCCTGCAAGGTGACGGGGGTGCTCGTGCTGGGTCCCCTCGCTGCCGTGATGGCAGCGTCGACGCTCCCGACGTTCACGCGTGACGGAGCACGTGCCGCGCTGCGAGCGATCGCGCCGGCCGCCATCGCCGCTGGCGCGGTGGGCCTGCTCGTGCTGCGCATCGCGGCCCCCGACATGTTCGATGCGGGCTGGTTCCCGCGACCGTCCGCACGGTGGCTCGCCGACATGCGCACCGTGGCGCGGCAGGCCGCCGGCATCGACGATCTGCCGCCGTCGTTCCAGTGGGCCCATCGGCCGCGCATCTGGTACCCGTGGTGGAACCTCGTGCGTTTCGGGCTGGGGCCAGCGCTCGGCCTGACCGCCACGTGCGCCGCCGTCGCCGCCGTCTGGCTGTCGCTCGGCGACTGGCGCACGCGACATTTCGTGCCCGCACTCTGGTGCGCATTGCTCGGCGTCAGCGTGGGCACGCAGTTCGTGCCGGCGATGCGCTATCTCCTGCCGGCCTATCCGATGCTGTGCCTGCTCGCGGCGTGGGCGCTCGTGGCGTTGTGGCGGCGCGCCGGACCCCGACCTCGGTGGCGGCTGGCCGCCGCAGGCCTCGCCGCGCTGGTTGTCGTCTCCACGGCCGCGTGGGCGCTGGCCTTCACCACCGTCTACCGCGAACTGCATCCGCGCCTCGCGGCGTCGCGCTGGATCTTCGACACCATCCCGGCTGGAACGGTACTGACCGCCGAGGCCTGGGACGATGCACTCCCCATTTCGGCGAGCATCCACACACACGCGTCGCGCTACACGATCCTTACGCTTCCAGTGACCGACGAGGACGCGCCGGCCAAGGTGGACGCCCTCGTCGACGCCCTGGATCGCGCCGAGTACGTGGTGCTCTCGAGCGGGCGCAACGCCGACATGCTCCCTCGCCTGCCGGCGCGGTTTCCGGTGATGGTGCGGTACTACGACGCGCTGCGCGACGGGCGCCTCGGATTCGACCTCGTGCGCGAGTTCTCGGTCACGCCGAGGCTGGGTCGCCTGACCCTCGACGACGCGACCGCAGAGGAAGCCTTCACCGTCTACGACCATCCGCACGTGCGGATCTACCGGAAACAGGCGCGATGGTCCGCAGATGCGGCTCGCGCGCTCCTGTCGGACGTCGACTGGCCGGGCATCGTGCGTACGTCAGCCGTCCAGGCATCGAGGGCACCTACCCTGCTCGCCCTCTCGGAGGCGCGCCGGGAGGCGCTCGACGTCGAGGGGTCGTGGCGTTCGGGGCCACACGCACGGTTCACGTCGCCACGACGCGGAGCGGCGGCGGTCGCCGCGTGGATGCTCATGGTGCTCGTCGTCGCGATCCTGGCCTGGCCGGCGTGCTCGGTGCTGCTGCCGCACGCGTGGGGTCGTGGCGCGCTCGTGGCGCCGGCACTCGGCTTGCTCTGGATATCGTGGACGGTGTGGATGGCAGGCAGCCTCTGGCCCGGGCATGTGACCTACGGCGTGCTGGTGGCGGCGGTCGCGAGTACGGGCCTGGTGTCGACCGCTCTCGTGTGGCCGCAGCGTGACACGTGGCTGCGGCGCCTGCGGATCGAGCGATGGCTGCTCGCTCGCCATGCCTGTGCGTTCGCGCTCGCCTGCCTGGCCGGCATCGCGCTCCGCGCCATCAATCCGGACCTCTGGCACCCGGTGCTCGGCGGCGAGAAGCCGATGGACATCGCGCTGCTCACGGCGCTGGTACGCGCCGACGGCTTTCCGGTCGCCGATCCCTGGTTCGCTGGCGGAGTGCTGAACTACTACTACGGCGGGTACCTGCCCGTCGCGGTCCTGTGTCGCCTCGCGGGTGTCGAGCCGGCCGTCGGCTACACCCTGGCTGTCGGCACATGGTGGGCGATGACGGCGGGCGGCGTGGCGGTCGTCGCCGGAACGCTGGTGACGCACCTGCATCCACAGCGGCGTGTCTGGCCATGGGCACTGCTCGGCGCTGCGCTCGGCGTGGTGGCCGGCAACCTTCGCCAGGTGGACCTCCTCTGGAGGTACGTGCGCGGGCACGCGGTGGAGACCACGTCGTGGTTCTGGCATGCCAGTCGCGCGATTCCCGCCCCTGCGGGCGAGGTCCTGCCAATCACGGAGTTCCCGTTCTTCACGTTCCTCTTCGCCGACCTCCATCCGCACCTGTTGTCCATGCCCTGGCTGCTGGCGCTGCTGCTGGTGGCCGGGCATGCCGCCATCCACGCACGCTTGAGGGTCGGCGTCGCGCTCGGGGGTCTGATTCTGGGCATGCTGGCGGCCACCAATCCCTGGGACGCACCGGGCGCCTTCCTGCTCCTGTCAACGGCGCTCTGCATCGGCGTCCGGCACCGGTCGCGCCACGCGTCCCCGCTGCCGCACATCGTGCGCCGCTGCATCGTGCTCGTGGGCGGCCTGTGCGCTGTGGCGGTCATGGCCTCGTGGCCGTTCTGGTCCGCCTACGTCGCGCCAGCAGGGGGTGTGAGCCTGTGGCGCGGGTCTCGATCGGCGTGGTGGGCGCTGCTCGCCGTTCATGGACCGTTCCTGCTCGTGTTGCTTCCCGCGTCCGCCATCGTGCGCCGCGCCGACCGATGGCGCGGCACCGCCGCCTCGGCGTGGATCGTCGCGCTGATCGTCGCTGGTGTGGCGTATGTCGCGGCCGCCGAAGTCCTCGTTGTCCGTGGTGACGTCGGACGCATGAACACCGTCTTCAAGACCTACCTGCTGGTCTGGTTGCTCTGGAGCGCCGCCGTCCCCGCGGCGTGGCTTGTCGCGTATACGTGGCTCGCCGAGCATCACCGCCGCGGTGCGAGAGCCTTCGTGGTCGTGACGACGATGGCAGGCGTGGCCATGCTGGCGTATCCCGCGACGGCGATGTGGCCGCGCCTCGCGCTACGCATGGCGCCAGACGCACCTCGAGGCGTCGACGGCACGGCGTTCATGCCGCACGCCACACTGCAGACCGCCGCGGGCAGCTTCGATCTCGGCGACGATCACGCTGTCATCCGCTGGCTGCTCGACACGGCCGTGGGCACGCCCGTCGTCGCCGAAGCCCAGACGGATCAGTATCAATGGGGTGGGCGCATCAGCGCGCACACCGGGTTGCCCACGATCCTCGGATGGACATGGCACGCACGACAACAGCGGGCTGCGCTACCGGCGTCCCTCGTTGCGCGCCGCTGGCGCGATGTGCGTCTGCTGTACGGCTCACGCTCGAGTGACGAGGCGTGGCGGATCGCCAGCCGATACGATGTGACCTACCTCGTCGTGGGCCACCTCGAACGGCAGACGTATCCCGCCGAGGGCCTCGACAAGTTCGCCGCCGACCCTCGATGGCGGCGCGTGTTCAGGTCAGGCACGACCGATGTCTACGAGCGGATCGATGCCCGACGCAGATGACGCGCGTGCCACGACCGAAACCGGCTGCCAATCCCCTCGGCTCACGGGCCCCGTTTGAAGGCGCGCTTGATCGCGCCCTTCACGTCGACGCCGAATTCCGGGTGTTTGGCGGTGCCCTTGATGTGGATCGGGAACTCGGTGGCGCCATCGTGGCGGAACAGGCGGTCGAAGGGACGCAGCAACAGCGCTTTCTTGCCCTCGATCATGCGCGACACGCCGGCTTCGAGCCTGACGTGCCCGGCGAAGTCCAGCCGCTGCCCTTCGAACGCATAAGAGCCGGCGAGTTGGACGCGCGCGCCGTCGACGCGGAAGGCCAGCGCCGGGAAGCGGATGACGCCGTCGCGCATGCGGAACCGCCCGCTGAACGCGGATACCACGCGCGCGATCGATTCGTCGCGCGGCCTGCCCTGCGCGCGCCGACTCAACTCGTCGAGCTTGGCCTGCAGCGCGGCACTCGTGAACGTGGCGTCGGCCAGCGTGAAGCGGCCGGCGAGCACCATCCGCTGCATCACCTTCTCGGGGCCCGGGGGAATCAGGAGAGAACCGTCGACCTTGATGCGCCCGCGCATCGCGGGCTTGCCATCCACGACCAGCGACAGGATCTCTTCGAGGCGCCCGTCGAGGATCTGCATCGCGAGGTCGACGGTGCGTCCGCGGAGGTCCTCGGCCTTCACCACGCCGCCCGTCACGCGGACGGGCGTCTTGGCCCCGAGCACGGCTTCGGCGGGCTGCAGGTACGTGTTGCCGTTGGTGCCATCGACGACCACCGTGAACCGCGCATCGACAGGCATCGTCTTGCCGCCAACGTCGAGATCGAACTGCGGCGTGAGGCTCGTGCCGACGGCTTCGATGCGTTCGATCACGCCGCCGTAGCGACCCTCGGCCTGGAGCGTGCCGCCGATGCCGCGGATCGTGGACAGGTCGGCGTCGATGAAGCGGAACGTCGCGTCGAGCGGCGTCCGTGCCGGGATGTCCACGTGCCACGGGCCGAAGGTGCCGGTCGTGGCGATGTTCCCGCGCGGCTTCGGGTTCTCGACGATGGCGTCGAAGGCCATGGGCCGGTCCGAGGAGATGTCGCGCACGGTGAGCGCGTGCAGCACGAACCGCCGCGGCAGCTTCTCCTTGTCGCGCGGCAGCACGACCACCGTCGCATCGTCGGCCGTGACGCGGTCGATGACGACCGCCGGCTCGCCGCGTGACGGTGGCGGCGCCGGCGCCTCGGTGCGATAGACCGGCTCGCGTGCACGGGCCTCCGCCGCCTTCTGCACGCGCTCCTCCGGCGTGGCCGTGCTCGGCGGAATCGCGATGGCAAGGCCTTCGAGCCTGACATCGTCGATCCGGCGCGGCGCGTGCAGCAGCGCACGCCACGACACGGTGGTCTCGAATCGCTCGATGCGAATCAACGGCGCGACGTCGCGGTGCTCGCGATGCCTGATGGTGAGCGGCCCGCCGGAGATGCGGGTGACGGCTCCCGGCGTCACGTCCAGCGACCCGAGTTCGACGTCGCTCGCGAGTCGCGCTTCGAGCACCTCGACCGCCTTCATGCGCAGCCAGCGCTCCGCGCGCGGTGCCAGCGAGACGGCGGCAACAACGGCGAGCAGCGCGACAGCGACGGCCCCGACGAGGAGGGCCAGAACGACACGGCGCAACCGGGGTGACAGTGACGGCAAGGGTTCAGCGTAACGCAATCGGTGACCCCTCGCGCGCGACGCCCCCGGATTCGCTACTATTGCCGGCCATGCAGGACTTCGAGACTCTCGGGGCGTTCTACCTTGGCCGCCCGTACGACATCGCCACGAAGACCGCGACCGACGCGCCGTTGATGTACGACTCGCGCGATCTGCTGACGCACGCGGTCTGCATCGGCATGACAGGGAGCGGCAAGACGGGGCTCTGCGTCGGCCTGATCGAAGAGGCCCTGATCGACGGCATCCCGGCGATCATCATCGACCCCAAGGGTGACCTCTCGAACCTCGCGCTGACGTTCCCTTCGCTCACCGGCGAGGCGTTCGAACCGTGGGTCAACGAAGACGATGCGCAGCGGGCGGGACAGGACGTCCCGACGTTCGCGCGCGCGCAGGCCGAACGCTGGAAGAAGGGCCTCGAGAGCTGGGGGCAGGACGGCGCGCGCATCCAGCGTCTGCGCGACGCCGCCGACGTCACCATCTACACCCCCGGCAGCAGCGCGGGCGTACCTGTCTCGATCCTTCGCTCGTTCGCCGCACCGCCGGCCGCCGTCCTCGAGGATCGCGATCTGCTGCGCGAGCGCCTCAACACCACTGTCACGAGCCTTCTCGGGCTCGCCGGCGTCTCCGCCGATCCACTCCAGTCACGCGAACACATCCTGCTGGCCCGCATCCTCGAGACCGCATGGCAGGCCGGCACGGACATGGACCTGCCGGCCCTGATCCAGCAGATCCAGACGCCGCCGTTCACGCGCATCGGCGCGCTCGAACTCGACGCGTTCTATCCATCGAAGGACCGCTTCGGTCTCGCGATGGCGCTCAACAACCTGCTCGCCGCGCCGGGGTTCGATCAGTGGCTCACCGGCGCGCCGCTCGACGTGGCGGCATTCCTGCGCACGCCGGAGGGCCGGCCTCGCGCGGCCGTCTTCTCCATCTCGCACCTGAGCGATGCCGAGCGCATGTTCTTCGTCTCGCTGCTGCTCAACGAGATTCTCGGATGGGTGCGCATGCAGTCGGGCACCACGAGCCTCCGCGCGCTGCTCTACATGGACGAGATCTACGGGTACCTGCCTCCGGTCGCCAACCCGCCGGCCAAGGCCCCCTTGATGTTGTTGCTGAAGCAGGCGCGCGCGTTCGGCCTCGGCGTGGTGCTCGCGACGCAGAACCCTGTGGACCTCGACTACAAGGGCCTGTCGAACACCGGCACGTGGTTCATCGGGCGCCTGCAGACCGAGCGCGACAAGGCGCGCGTGCTCGAAGGCCTCACCAGCGCGTCGACATCGTCGGCCTTCGACGGCGCGAAGATGAGCGAGGTGCTGTCGTCGCTCGGCAATCGCGTGTTCCTGATGCACAACGTGCACGAACAGGCACCGCTGACGTTCGAGACGCGATGGGCGTTGTCGTATCTGCGTGGCCCGCTCACGCGCGCGCACATCAAGACGTTGACGGCGGGCGCGACGAGTCGGGTCGGGCCTGGAACGCCAACTGTCGCAACGGCGGACGTGGTCGGAGAGCCGGCCCCATCGACAGCCAGCGTGTCGGCCGACGGCGTGATGGCGACACCACCGGTGCTGCCACCGGGGGTGACGGCGATGTTCGTGCCGACGCGCGGGATCTCCGACGCGCCGGCCGCCTATCAGCCCGCACTCTACGTCGCGGCGAGCGTGCGCATCGCCGACGCGAAACGTCGCATCGCCGAGACGGTGCCCGTGCAGCTGATCGTGCCGATCCAGAACGGCGCGACGACGCTCGCGCTCGATCGCGCCGTGGAGACCGACATCACACCCGACGATCTCGAAGCCGCACCGCGCGGCCCGGCCCGGTACGCGGCCCTTCCGACGGCGGCCACCACGCCGCGCGCGGTCGACGGCTGGCGCAAGACAGTCGCCACGTGGCTCTACGACACGCAGACCGTCACGCTGCAGGAGCATGCCGCCAGCGGCATGCACTCGTTGCCGGGGGAATCGGACGCGGCCTTCCACGCGCGGCTGGCCGATGCACTGCGCGAGAAACGCGACGCGAGCGTCGACGCGATCCGCCGCAAGTACGCCTCGAAGCTGGCGGTGCAGCAGGAGCGCGTGCGCAAGGCCGAACAGCAGCTCGGCAAACAGCAGCAGGACGTCAGCTCGTCCACCGGTTCGGCCCTCGTGACTGCCGCGACGGGCGTGTTCGGCGCGCTGTTCGGCCGCAAGACGTTCAGCGCGACGAACGCGACGCGTCTCGGCAGCGCGGCGCGTGGCGCGAGCAAGGTGATGAAGGAGAAGCAGGACGTCGCGCGCGCGCAGGAGAACCTGGCCACCGAGCAGCAGAAGCTCGCGGAACTGCAGGCGACGATCGAGGCAGATGCCGCAGCCGTGCCCGACAACGCCATCGATCTCCAGCCCCTCGTCCTGCGCCCGAAGAAGACGGACGTCACCGTGACCACGGCGGTCCTCGTCTGGACCGCATGACTCACTGCTCGCTGACCGTCGACGGTCCCTGCTCGATGCGCGCCATGCGTTCGATGAAGCGGGCGTCCTGTCTGATCGGGTCGAGACGCGAGTCCACGCGCGCGTAGGCGAGGCGCGACGAGTTGGCGTCGATGGCCTTGTCGAGCCACGTCAGGGCGCGTGCGGTGTCTCCGAGGCTCACGTACGCCAGCGCGATCCAGAACGCGCCGTCTCCGGTGGGACGCGCGTCGTACAACTCACGCAGGCGTC
The DNA here is from genome assembly GCA_964422175.1 of uncultured Luteitalea sp. Taxonomy (GTDB): domain Bacteria; phylum Acidobacteriota; class Vicinamibacteria; order Vicinamibacterales; family Vicinamibacteraceae; genus Luteitalea. The sequence continues at coordinate 15,793 of CAYRAE010000008.1, forward strand.
CGAGCGCCTGCCGCGCCTCGCGAGGCTTCCCGGCATCGGCGTAAATCTTCACGAACTGCGACAGCACGAACGGATCTTCCGCCGCCTGTTGCGCGCCCACGCTCTGGCAGGCCGCCGTCGCCTGCGACGTGCGGCGCAGTTCCGTGTACGCCTTGCACAACCCGATGTACGCGGCCGTGTATTGCGAGTCGAGGCGCAGCAGCGTCTCGTACGTACGCGCGGCATCGTCGAAGCGATGCGCGTAGTGCAGGGTGGCCCCGAGGTACCCGCGCAGCAGCGACGAGCGGGGGTTCAGCTTCTGCGCCTGATCGACCTGTTCGACGGCCTCGTCCACGCGGCCGCGGCCGGCCAGCAGCATGGCGTAGCGGATGCGGGCGTACTCGCAGCTCGGATTGAACTCCAACGCGCGCCTGAAGTGCCGCTCCGACTGTTCGAGGTTGTGGCGCTCCGCATAGAGATCGCCGAGCGCCGCGTAGGCCTCGGCACTTCTGTCATCCAGACTCAGCGCCGTGGAGATGACGTTCTGCGCGAGCGGCAACGCCTCGTCGGCGCGGAGCGCGTTGTGGCGATAGAGCGACAGCAACGCCTCCGCCCACTTGGCGTACGCGAGGACGAAGTCCGGCGCCGCCTGCGTGGCGCTCCTGAATGCGTCGGCCGCTTCTTCCACGTCGGCGCGGCCGCCGCGGCCGAGCCGCGTCTGTCCGAGCGTGTACGCCTGCATCGCGACGGCGTTGTCGAGCGGCAGGCCGGTGCGCAGCGACGGCCGCGCGCCGGCGTCGGCGGCCGCGAGCTCGCCCACGACCTTCTGCGAGAGCGACGCCGTGAACTCGCGCAGCGGCGTCGTCCCGGCCATCGTCTCCTGAATCGTGCGCGTCGGCTCACCCTGGCGAACCACGCTGGCCCTGGCGCGAATGCCTTCGGTCCGCCTGGAGACGGCCACCTCGATGTACACGTCGGCACCAACCGCCTGCATGATCGCGGCGACCGGTTGCCCGAGCATCGGCTCCACCGCCACCGGGGCGATGACGCGGAACGGCGGCGACGAGCTGAGATCCTGTGCGAGCTGCTCGATCACGAGCGGTGTGAGGCCCGCGTCGGCCCCTGCCGCACTGCCGAGGGCGAGACGCACTGTCGTGCCTGCAGGCGCGAGCGGCGACGCCCCTCCGCCTCCGGCCGTTGCGAGCGAGGCGGGGAGACCGCGCAGCCCGAGGCCACCTGGCAGCAGTGACCACGCCACCGCGCCGCCAATCAGCACGGCGGCAGCGGCCACGGCGATGAGACCGTACGGCAGCGGGCGCGTGCCGGGCGCGGGCGTCGGCGTCGGCAGGGCGCCCTCGGCCACGAGCGCCGGCGTCGCCACGACGGCAGGTGCTGTCACAGGATGCTTACGCGTCCATGTATCCCAGCCGAGCGTCCGCGAGAGCGCTTCCTTGACGGCGGCAATCGTCGGATAGCGTCGCTCCTCATCGGGATCGCACGCACGCTCCACGATGCGGATGAAATCGTCTGGCAGATCCGGGCGGAGATCGGCGAGCGGGACGCGCTCGTGCCGCGTGTACCGCGCCTGCAGATCGGGCACCGACGACGCGCGTACGGGAAACGCGCCGGACACGAGGTGATACAGCACAACGCCGAGTCCGTAGACGTCGCTGCGGGGAGACGGGGCCGCGCCGGCGGCAACCTCCGGCGCGAGAAACGGCAGCACGTCGGGCTGGAGGTCGAGCGACTCGATCGGCACGGCGAGCGGCCAGACGTCCATCAGCACGAGTCGACCGCCGGCCTCACGCACGATGTTGTCCGGCGAGAGGAGGCCATGAGCCAGACCTTCCCTGTGCAGCGCCGCGACGGCGCGGCACAACTCCCACCCCACCAGCGCCGCCTCGCGCGCGCTGAAGGTGCCCTGCGCGGTCACGACCTGATCGAGGCTGCGGCCATCGACGTACTCCATCACCAGACCCGTCTGGCCGTCGTGCTGCTCGGCGCCGTATACCTCGACGGCGTTGGGGTGGCGCACGCGCGCGAGCGTCTGTCCCGTGGCGAGGAAGGCGACGGCGACGTCCGGAGGTGACGAGTCGGGCAGGAAGCGGATGACGACGTCGCGGTGCAGGTGATCGGTGGCCCGCACCACGCGTCCGAGCGTGCCCGGTCCCAGCAACCGCAGCAGGTGGTAAGGCCCCCACGTGCCGAGATCGCCCTCCTGTGGCTCGGCGGCGGGTTGATCGGTGGAGGCGAGTGCTGGCGCGGGCTCGTCGGCCGCGGGAGGTTCGGGGAACAACGGCGGCTCGGCCGCCAGTTCCTCCATCTGGCTGCGATGCAGTTCGGCTATCTCGGCGATGACGCGCAACTGCCGGAAGATCGCTCGCTCGGACTCGCTGTCGAGCTCGGACTCGAGCGCAGCCCAATCCACACCCTGGCCATCGGCGAGCGTTGCGGCCAGATCCGTGAGACCGCCATCAGTGCGCATGCGCAGGGCCTCGATTGTCGCACAGACGAGTCGACCGCGCCCCCACGAACCGCGTCCTATCAGTTGTGTACGCTCCTCCCATGCCCGGCCCGACACGACAGCGCCGGCGACGCCTGTGCGTCCTGCCCGCTGCCCTGCTGCTGACGCTCGCGGTACTCCCGGCCTGCTGGACCACCGGCGCGATGGCGGCCGGCCAGCCCGACGCGCCTCTGCCTGACGCAGCGTCGCTCATCCGCGAGGTGCGCGCGGGGCTCCGGACTGACGAGGATCTGCTGCGGCAGTACACGTTCAAGGAGCGGCGGCAGGACGTCAAGGTCACCAAACTCGGGAAGGTCTACTTCGGGCCGTGGCGCGAGTTCGAGGTCTATCCGTCGCAGGTTCCCGGCGAGACCTACAAACGCCTCGTCGCGTCTGATGGCCGGCCGCTGCCGGCGGCGGAACTGGCGCGCCGCGACGAGGCGCACCGAAAGACCGTGCTCGATCGCCTGGAGCAGATTCGCGTCGAGACACCCGTCCAGCGGCAGAAGCGACTCTCGAAGCAGGCGAAGGACCGGCGCGAGCAGGAGGCCATGATCGACGACGTCTTCGCCGTGTACGAGATCGCCGTCATCGGCCGCGAGCGGATCGACGGACGCTCCATGATTCTCACGAGTCTCACGCCGCGCAAGCGCGCGCAGACGAAGAGCGACGCGGGCAAGTACCTGAAGCGGATGCAGGGACGCGCCTGGATCGACGAGGTGGATCGGCAGGTCGTGCGACTCGAGATGGACGTCATCGACGACATCACCTTCGGCCTCGGCCTGCTCGCTCGCATGCACAAGGGCAGCGCCATCGTCTTCCGCCGGGAGCGCGTGAACGGCGAGATCTGGCTGCCCGCGGAGGCCCAGTACAAGATGGCCGGCAAGACGCTGATCTTCCGCCGCTTCGACCTCTCCTCGACGACGCGGTACTCCGACTACCGGAAGTTCAACGTGACCACGAGCGAGACCATCTCCGACGTCAAGTGATGGCGTCCGTGATCAGGTTCGGGCGTGGTCGGCGCGCCACGCCGTCACGGCGCGCTTGATCGCATCGGCCGACATGCCCTCGTCGACCGCACGATCCATCAGCGCCGCGAACTCATCGTCGGACGCGAACCGCAAGGCGGCGACGTGTTTCCCGCCGAGGAGCTGCCAGCGCGCGAGTTGCGCGGCCGAGAGCAGGCGCTCCGCGCGCAGCTGCTCTTCGAGCCGGATGATGCGGTCCTGCAGCCGCGTCGTGTAGAGGCGGCTCGTCGCGACCAGCGACGCCACGGCGATGAGGAGACCCGTCGCGCCGACAGACGGGCCCCAGGCGTACCCGAGCCATCCCGACACGAACCCCACGAGCGCGATCAGCCAGCCCAGGCCGGCGATGGCCGTCGGGAGCGGCCGATGCACGTGGTTCCCGTAGTGCTGCGCGTTCACGACGTCCTCGGCATCGTCGAGCGGTGGAGTTCGAGCGGTTCGGTCGGCTTGGTGCGCAATCGCATGTTGAGGAGTTCCACGACGAGCGAGAACGCCATCGCGAAATAGATGTAGCCCTTGTCGATGTGCTGCCCGAACGCCTCGGCCACGAGCATCACGCCGATCAGGATGAGGAACGCCAGCGCGAGCATCTTCATCGCGGGGTGACGCGCGACGAAGTCGCTGATCGGTCCGGCGAAGATCATCATGACGGCGGCGGCAAGGATGACGGCCACCATCATGATCGGCACGTGAGGTGTCATGCCCACGGCCGTGATCACCGAGTCGAGCGAGAAGACGATGTCGATCAGCATGATCTGCGCGACGACACCGGCCATCGTCGCACCGACATTCGCATTCGACGTGTCGTGCGCTTCGCCTTCGAGCTTGTGGTGGATCTCGAACGTGGCCTTGCCGATGAGGAACAGGCCGCCCAGCAGCAGGATCAGCTGCTTGCCCGAGACGCCCTGTCCGAGCAGGTCGAACAGCGGACGGGTGAGGCCCATCACCCAGGAGATGGCGAGCAGAAGCGCCAGACGCGAGACGACCGCCATGCCGATCCCGAGTTGCCTGGCCCTGGGCTGCTGCTCGCGAGGCAGCCGCCCGGAGAGGATCGCGATGAAGATGACGTTGTCGATCCCCAGCACGACCTCGAGTGCGGCGAGCGTCGCAAGGGAAATCAGGCTGGCCAGGCTCCAGAGCGGCGCGCTGTCGACGCCTGTTGCTGCTACCACGTCGCTGAGCGCCAGCACTGCGGGCACGACGGCCGTCAACGGCTCGATCACGACAATCCTTTCGAACGCGCGTTCCGGGAGCGCGGGAGCACGATCATACGAGGGAGTCGGCGATCACGCGCGCTTGCGGGTCTTCTTCGCGGCGGCATCGGTCCGCCCGGACGCCAGGGTGGCCTTCGCGGGCGTCTTCTTCGCGGCGCTCACGGTCTCGAGGCTGCGGCGGAGCGCTTCCATGAGGTCCACCACCTTGGCGGGGGCCTCTTCCTCGGTCTCGACGATCTCCTCGCCGGCAACCTTCGCGTCGATGAGCGTGCGCAGGGCGGCCTGGTACGTGTCGTGGAAGCTCGTGATGTCGAGATCGCCCTCGAAGGTGCCGATCACCTGCTGGGCGAGCTTCACTTCCTCGGGCCTGAGCGTGGCGGGCACCGCGTCGAGCTCCTCGATCTGGGACATGCTGCGGATCTCGTCGGCGGACCGCAGCGTGTACATCACGAGCCCCTTCTCGCGTGGCTGGACGGCGACGATGTACTCGCGGCCGTAGAGCGCGAGCTTGCCGATGCCGGCCTTCCCCTTCATGCCTTCGCGGATCACCGCGAACGCTTCCGAGGCGACGGCGCCGTCGGGAGCCAGGTAGTACGGCCGCTCGAAGTAGATCGGGTCGATCTGGTCGACGGTCGTGAACTGCGTGAGGTTGATGAGCCTCGTGGACTCGGGCCGCACCTTCGAGAGGTCGTCCTCGGAGACCGTGACGTAGCGCCCCTTGGCGAACTCGTAGCCCTTCACGATCTCCGAGTTGGGCACCTCGCGCTCGCAGTGCGGGCACCACTTCCTCTGCTGGATGCGCGTCTGACACACCTCGTGCAGCTGGTTGAAGCTGATCGTGGCGTGCGCGTCCGTGGCCGGGAACACCCGGATCGGGATGGTCACCAGACTCAGCTTGAGATGTCCCTTCCACGTCGCTCGTGCAGCCATCGGATTCTCGAGTTGCACGCTCGGGCTGAAGCCCGTGCGCTCCATCCTGACCGGTTGCCGGGTGCCGGCCTCCTTGCTATCGGTCGCTCGGACTCTGATGATTACGCCGCATGGCCCGTTCGGTCCAGGTCTGGTGTGACGAGGTGCCCCCGGCACCCATGTTGGCGACCTCCGCGGAGCTGGCTGCCGTCAATCTCGACAATCCGGTCCTGATCTACGAACAGAAATTCGACGGCATCAGGGCCATCGTGGTCGTCGAACCCGGCCGGCCCACGCCCCGCGTGGAGATACTGTCGCGCAACGGCCACGACAAATCCGCGCAATTCCCGGAAGTCGTCAGGGCCCTGCGCGAACTGTCGGCGCAGGTGGACGTGCCTCTCGTACTCGACGGTGAAATCGTCGCGCTCGACGGCCAGGGTCGCCCGGCTTCCTTCTCCGCGCTGCAGCCGCGCATGCATCTGACCGGCGCGGCAGCCATCTCCACACGATCGGCCACGACGCCAACGGCACTCGTCGCGTTCGACCTGCTGCGTGAAGGCAAGGAAGACCTGCGTCCCCTGCCGCTCGCCGACAGGCGCGCCCGCCTCGAACACCTGCTGCACGTGCGCACCAGCGAGCACCTGCGCGAAGGCGGCTACACGGCCGGCGACGGTCGACGCGTCCTCGCGCGGGCCGAACGCGAGGGATGGGAGGGGCTGATCGTGAAGCACGCCGACGCCCCGTACCTGTCGGGCGCACGCTCCCGCACCTGGCGGAAGGTGAAGTTGCACAAGCGCGCCACGCTCGTGATCGGCGGGTGGACCGATCCGAAGGGCACCCGCGCCGGATTCGGCGCACTCATGGTGGGCACACCGGTCACGGCGACAGACGAGATCGCTGCCACGCCCGTCGCGCTGCAGTACGCCGGCAACGTCGGGACGGGATTCAGCGTGGCCACGATCACCGGCGTCCTCGCGCGGCTGCGCCCGCTCGCGACGGCTCGATCGCCGTTCGTCGATCCACCGCCAGGCCGCGGCCATCACTGGGTGGAGCCACGCCTGCTCTGTGAAGTGCGCTTCGGCGAGTGGACACCCGATGGCCGTCTCCGTCATCCCGTGTTCCTCGGCCTGCGCGACGATGTCGGCATCGACGCCGTCGACGCGCCTCCCGCGCCTGCCTCGCCGACCGACGCGCCCGCGCCCCGCGTCGCCATGCACGATCGCGCGAATCACACCACTCCTGACGCGACAGGCCACGCGCCACCGCCGACGGCACTCATCGCGCAGATCCTGTCTCTCGAAGACGCCGGCCGCGATGGCACCCTGACACTGCCCGACGGATCGCTCGACGTGACCAGCCTGCGCAAGGTGTTCTGGCCCTCGTCAGGACACACCAAGGGCGACCTGTTCCGCTACTACGCGCGCATCGCCCCGTGGATGCTGCCGATCGTCGCGGATCGCCCGCTCGTGATGAAGCGATACCCCAACGGCGTGCAGGGCAAGTCGTTCTATCAGCAGCGGGCACCAGACGCGGTCCCGCCAGGCGTCCGCGTCGCCATCGTCGACGGCGATGACGGCGACGATGGGCCGATTCCACGGCTCATCGGGGGGTCGCTGCTGTCGATGCTGTACGTGGTGCAACTCGGGGCGATCTCGTTCGACCCATGGTTCTCGCGCGTGGACACGCCGTCGCACGCCGACTTCGTCGCGATCGATCTCGATCCGATGCCCGGCGTGCCGTTCACGCAGGTGCGCGACGTGGCGCGATGGGTCCACGACGCCCTCGACGCGCTCGACGTGCCCGCAGCGGTCAAGACGTCGGGGTCGTCGGGGCTGCACGTCTACATCCCTCTTGCGCCCGGCACCTCGTACGAGTCGGGACAGTTGCTGTGTCAGATCGTGGCCACCGCCGTGGCGAGTCAGCACCCGAAGGCGGCGACGGTCGAGCGCGCCGTGGCCAGACGCGGCCGCACGGTGTACGTCGACTACCTCCAGAACATCGAAGGCAAGACGCTCGCGTCTGCCTACAGCGTCCGCGCGAACGAGTTCGCGGGCGTGTCGACCCCGCTCCGCTGGCACGAACTCGACGAGGACGTCCGACCCGACGATTTCACGCTCGCCACCGCCATGCAGCGTTTCGATGCCGTCGGCGACATCTGGACTCCCGTCCTCCAGGGCCGCCCCGTCGATCTCCATGACGTACTGGCAAGGCTGAAGTGAAACAGATCGGCAACAGGCAAGCCGACCGGGCACCGGGCACCGGTTGCCGGTTGCCGGTTGCCGGTTGCCGGTCCTTCGATCCATCCTGTCGAGCATGGTCCCAACCCTGACCGCCGTCTCTGCGCGCGTCGCGTGCGCGACGATGCTCGTCGTGTCGGTTCCGGCACTAGCCGCTGCGCAAGGTGACGTCCAGCGCACCGCCGCGCACGACATCCGCATCGTCACGGTGGCCGATGGTCTCGTGGTGCCGTGGGGCATGGCGTTCCTGCCCGACGGCGACATGCTGGTCACCGAGCGTCCGGGCCGCCTGCGTCTCGTGCGCAAGGGACAACTGGTGCCCACGCCCATCGAGGGCGTTCCCGCCGTACGGGCTGGCAGCCAGGGTGGCCTGCTCGACGTCATCGTCCATCCGAAGTTCGCCGACAACCGGCTCGTGTACCTCAGTTACTCGAAGCCGAACGCCGATGGCACGCAGAGCACGACGGCCGTCGTGCGCGGGCGCTTCGACGGCAGTCGACTCACGGACGTGCAGACCGTGATCGAGGCGCGTGCGTGGTCGGAGGGACAGGGCCACTACGGCTCGCGCCTGGCCTTCGACGGTGACGGCTACCTGTTCATCACCGTCGGCGACCGCCAGGTCTTCCCCGACAATCTCGAGCGGCACCCCGCGCAGGACCTCGCCACGCACCACGGTAAGGTGCTCCGCCTCCACGACGATGGGCGCGTGCCCGAGGACAACCCGTTCGTCGGTCGCACGGGCGCCCTGCCCGAGATCTGGTCGTACGGGCACCGCAATCCGCAGGGGCTCGTCATCGACGCCGAGCACGAACGCGTGTGGGTCACCGAGCACGGTCCGCAGGGCGGCGACGAACTGAACCTCGTCGAGCGCGGCAAGAACTACGGCTGGCCGGTGGTCGGCTTCGGCGTGATGTATCGCACGGGCGCCGCGATCCATCCCGGCACGATGCGCGAGGGTATGGAGCAGCCCGTCCACGTGTGGGTGCCGTCGATTGCCGTGTCGGGCCTGATGCGATACACGGGCGACGCGTTCCCCCGCTGGAAAGGCAACATCTTCGCGGGCGGGCTCGGCGGCGAGCAGATCACGCGCCTCACGCTCGACGGCACGCGCGTGCTCAACGCCGAGCAGATCGTGCAGCGGATGGGCCGCATCAGGGACGTCCGCCAGGGTCCCGACGGCCTGATCTACATCGCGTTCGAAGCGCGCGACGGCTCGGCCACCCGCATCGTCAGGCTGGAACCCGCCGGGGGTGCTTGACCTCGGACTGACAAGGGGCTATGCTTCTGCAAGGTCCATCCAAGATGCAGGCGCTCCTCAGTTTCTTCGTCGCGGGTAGTCGTCGATCCTTCGACATGAGACTGCGCATCTTCCCGATCGCCGGTCGTCGGTAATCACGCGGCTCGCTCTGAGCCATCGCCGGCGACCCTAAGCCTCCCTTCGATCCGTTTTCCAGTTTCGTTGCTCACCCGAGCGAACGCTCGCGTGCGTCTCCTGACGCGCCTGCGCCGCCCGGGCGGAGGTCCATCTCGTGACTCACCCGTATCGCTACCTGATCTCGTCGGCAAACGCCGCCGAATTGATCGATGAACTCTGTTCCTGGCACGACCGCATGGTCGCGCACGTCCGCCGCCACGGTGCCTCGTCGCAGGACTGCACGTGCGAGGACACCGATTCCTGCCCGAGCCACGAGGCCGTAGGCCTCTGGGCCCAGGCCAGGCTGGCGCTCGGCGAGACGGCAACCTCGCTGACGTTCCTGCGCCAGCATGCGGAGGCCAACGATCGTGCGTAGCCTCGACCTGCAGCCCGTCGACGCGTTGAAGATCCGCGGGGCGATGGCGACGCAGGTGGCGGCACACGTGCTCGCGGCGCTGCCCATCGGCTACTGGCAGCGCCGCGTCGCCGCCCGCGCCTGGTCGCTCGAGACGATGCCGATCATCCCGCGTGAATCGCAACAGGTGCAGGCCTGGCGTCAGCCGGGCCCGCCCGCCACGTGGGTGCTCACCACCGATGTCATGGTGTGGGGGCTGATCCCCTGGGTGTGGCACGGCGACGGCCGCCTGGAGATGGTCGAAGCCAGGCGTGCGCTCCAGCGATTCGTGCGATCGGCGGGACGGCCGGCGTGCGCGGCCATCTTCGTGACGCCGCACGCGATGACCGACGTGCGACAACTCCTGCCGCGGCTGCGCATGGGCCCCGCTGGCTCGGAAGGCGTGGCCGTCGGCGTGATCACGTGGCAGGAACTGGTCGACGTGTTCGGTGAGGCGGTCACCGAGGTGGAATCGTCGCGCGGCCGCGACGCGGCGGCATACGGCGCGAAGCAGCTGGCTCTGCTCACGCAGGCCGCGTACGCGAGCTGAAAGGAAGAAGGAACCAGGACGGAGGGAGATACACTGGCCCGCGAGTAAGGAGATCGGTGTCGATGCTCGATTCGCACGTGGGGCCGGCCGCACGATGGGCCGCTGGACTGGGAGTGGCAGTTGGAGTACTCGTCGCGCTGACAGGGTCGGCGCGCGTGGCCGGACAGGGCGCGGCGCCGCGCGAGTGGCGCGACTACGCGGGTGGACCTGACAGCTCGCGGTTCGTCGACGCCACGCAGATCACCAGGGACAACGTCGGCACGCTGCAGGTGGCGTGGACGTATCCCGACGGCGACACGGACTTCAATCCCCTGATGGTCCATGGCGTCGTCTATTCGCGCGCACGCGGCAACCGCATCGTCGCGCTCGACGCAGCGACAGGCAAGGAACTGTGGGTCTCCGATCCCGTCCAGGCCTTCCTCATCCGCGGGATGAACTACTGGGAGAGCGCCGACGGCAGCGATCGGCGCCTCTTCTTCAGCACGCTCGATCGTCTGCGCGCGTTCGACGCGCGGACGGGCAAGCCGATCCCGACGTTCGGCCGCAACGGCGAAGTCGACCTGCGCGAGGGCCTCGATCGCGATCCTGCGGACGTCGTCCAGCAGAGCCGTCTTCCGGGACGGATCTTCGAGAACCTGATCATCATGGGGTCGGCGACCAACCGCGAGTACACGTCGGCGCCCGGCGACATCAGGGCCTACGACGTGCGCTCTGGCGCACTCGTGTGGTCGTTCAGGACGATCCCGCGCGCAGGTGAACTGGGTGCCGACACGTGGCCCGTCGACGCGCGCGCCACGGTCGGTGGCGCCAACAACTGGGCCGAATCGTCCGTCGACGTGGCCCGCGGCATCGTGTACGTGCCGACCGGCAGCGGGAAGTACAACTTCTACGGCGGCTATCGGAACGGCGACAACTTGTTCTCCGACAGCGTCATCGCCCTCGACGCGCGGACGGGCCAGCGGCGCTGGCACTTCCAGACGGTGCACCACGACATCTGGGACGTCGACAACAACTCGGCGCCGCAGCTCATCACGGTCCGTCACGACGGCAAGGCCATCGACGTCGTCGCGCAGGCGGGCAAGACCGGCTACCTGTACGTCTTCAACCGCGAGACCGGCGAGCCGATCTGGCCGATCGAGGAACGCCCCGTGCCGCAGGGCACGAGCGTGCCCGGCGAGAAGCTCTCGCCCACGCAGCCCTTCCCCACGCGGCCGGCGCCGTTCTCGCGGCAGTCGTTCACGGTCGACGACATCAATCCCTACATCCTGACGCCCGAGGAACGCACACGCTTCACGGAGCGCGTCGCGAAGGCACGCAACGAAGGTCCGTTCACGCCGATCGGGTTCGAGGAAGTGGTGCACATGCCGGGCAACCAGGGCGGGTCCAACTGGGGCAGCACGGCGGCCAACCCGCGCGACGGACGCGTCTACGTGATCGGCTTCAACATCCCCACGCTGATCCGCCTGATGAAGCCAGGCGAGATCCGTCCCGCGCGCGCCGGCGCACCGCAGGAAGTGGTCAGGGAAGGCTATCCGGTCACCGACGGGTTCGGCCTGTATCCGACGATCATCAAGCCGCCGTACACGACGCTCACGGCGTACGACCTCAACACCGGCGACATCGCGTGGCAGAAGGGCCTCGGCGACGATCTGCGCCTGCTGCCGCTCGGCATCACGGGAACGGGGTCCGCTGCGTCGACCAAGGGCGGCCTCATCGTGACGTCGACGGGTCTGTTGTTCGCGACGGCCGCCGATCGCAAGGTGCACGTCTACGACACCCGCGACGGCAACGAACTCGCCACGTTCCCGCTCGGCGGGCCGACGAGCGGCGGACCGGCCATGTACGAGCATGGTGGACGGCAGTACCTGCTCGTCCACGCGTCGGCGACGCAGCCGACGGGTCCGGGCGCCGTGCCCACGCCGCACAAGGGGCCGACAGGCCTCGTCGCCTACGCGCTCCCGCGCTGATATCGCCCCGTCCGCAATCGCGGGCGGGTGTGAAGGCGCGGGTCCTGTCGCCGGACAGCCCCACCCGTCCTCAGCGCGAAGAGCGCTTGTACGAGAGACGCGCTTGCGGGCGGGCGGGGCGCCCCGTCCGTCGCCACCCGCGCCGAGACGCGACTGCGTTGCAGGGGCGATCCTTGTGGTCGCCCGTCATCGGAAACGGCGCGCCGGGAACTTCTGCTGGGCCGCCACGGCGGCCAGCCCTGCCTGCGCCTGCGCCGCTATCTCGCCGACTGGCGCCAGGCGCATGGCGTTCGCGAAGTGCTGATATGCGAGCGTGGGCTGATCGAGCACGCGCAGCAGGGTCATGCCGGCACCAACGTGCGCGGCAGCCGCGTCTGGTCCCGTCGGGTGAGCCTGCAGGTAGCGGCTGTAGACAGTGACGGCGGCCTGGCCGTGTCCGTGGTTGGCCAGCCACGCTGCGAGTCCGAGGGCCTCGCGCGGATCGAGCGCGGCGTCCGCCTGCTTCACCGGCATCGAGAAATACGCGCGCGCAACGGCGTCCATATCGCCGCTCCGCAGGGCCTGCGCCAGCGCCGACTCGGGTTGCGCGAGCGCGCGCGCTTCAGCCCTGTACTCGGTCGGCGTGCGATCCACCTCGCGGCGCGACCACGCCCACGCCATGACGAGTCCGGCCACGAACCCGCCGATGTGTGCGCCGTGCGCCACGCCACCGCCGCCTGAACCCTGCAGCAGCATCGGCACGAGGTTGTCGAGGACGAGATAGATGCCGAGCACGACGCGCGCCGGCACCTCCACGACGCGCATGAAGAGCGGGAAGAACAACAGCAGCACGCGAACGACGTTGCGCGGGAACCAGATGAAGTAGAACCCGAGCACGCCAGAGATCGCCCCTGACGCGCCCACCATGGGAATCAGCGACGTCGGCGCCATGACGGCGAACGCCAGCGTGGCCGCGACGCCCGTGAGGAGGTACGCCAGCAGGTAGCGGACGCGTCCCAGCCGGTACTCCACGTTGTCGCCGTAGATCCACAGGAACAGCATGTTGCCGAACAGGTGCATGAACCCGGCGTGCAGGAACATGGCCGACCACAGGTCGCTCCACCGCGCGGCGCCGGGCTTGTAGCCGTGCTCGAAGACGAACAGGTCGTACGCCGAGATCGACTGGAGCGCCTCGCGCAGGGACACGCCTGGCGGCAGCGACTGGCGCACCACCTCGAGGTACGCCGCAAGGCGCGGGTCGTCGGGCGACGGCGCCTGACCCGACAGGGGCAGCGTGTACAGCAGGAACACGATCACGTTGGCTGCAATCAGCAGGTACGTGACGATGGGCGTGCGCGTCGGATTCGGAGCGTCGCTGATCGGAAACACGAAACCTCCTGATTACCCGACGGTGGGCAGTCCCACGAGCAGCGACGCTGCGATCGCCATCGCGGAGAGCACGAGGCAGATGAGGCCGGCGACCAGGTGGTCGATGCGCTCGGGACGCAGCGGGTCCATGACGAGGCCCGTGACATAGCCGCCGACGAAACCACCCGCGTGCGCGAAGTTGTCCACGCCCGGCATGATGAAGCCGAAGATCCCCAGCATCAGCGCGTAGCCGAGGGCCTGGCTGCGGACGGCACTGCTGCCGCCGCGGCGGCCGTAGTAGACGAGCGCGCCGAGCAGGCCGAAGATGGCCGCCGAGGCGCCCACGGTGAACTGTGCGCCGCGCAGCATCGGGAGCGGGAACCATGTCA